>JASLDM010000089.1 GCA_030151565.1 Flavobacterium sp.
GATGTTGCGATAGTAACTTTTGGACGTAATTCTGCGGAAGAACAAGATTTAAATATAGAAACTGAGTATAATTTGACGAAAGAAGAGGAGTCAATGCTAACTCGTATTTCAAATGCTTTTAGAAGGGAAGGTAAGAAAGTAATTGTAGTATTGAACGTAGGTAGTGTGATGAATACGTCTTGGAGTGATAAAGCAGATGCTATTTTAGTTACGTGGTTTGCTGGTGCTGAAGGAGGTAATGCATTAGCAGACATTGTAAGTGGTAAGGTAAATCCTTCTGCAAAAACAACAGCTACTTTTCCTAAAACGTATGCTGATGTGCCTTCTGTGACTAGCTTTTTTGCCTCGTCGTCTTCTGATTATAGAGATATTAGATATACGGAGGGAATTTATGTTGGATACCGTTATTATGACACTTTTAATGTTGAAACTGCTTATCCATTCGGTTTTGGATTGTCTTATACTACATTTGATTACAGCGGTTTGACTCTAGATAAACAAGAGTTTAAAGATGATATCAAAGTTTCTGTGAAGGTTACAAATACAGGGAAAGTTGCTGGTAAAGAAGCGGTACAACTATATGTGAGTGCACCGAAAGGAGCGATTGATAAACCTGTGAAGGTATTAGTTGATTTTGGTAAGACAAAATTGCTAGAGCCAGGACAGTCTGAAGTTTTACACTTGACAATAGGAGCTAAAGAAATAGCATCGTTCCACACCGATAAAAGTCAGTGGATTGCAGATGCAGGAACATATAAAGTATTAGTTGGTAAGTCAAGTCAAGATATTGTTTTACAAGCTGCGTTTACAATGAAGAAGCCTTTATTGGTGGAACAGGTTAAGCCTGCTTTTGTTGAGAAGCTTGATTTTAAAGACTTGAAAAGTAAATAGTAAAATTGTTGGGGGACAATTTACTATATGAGAAAAGGGAGCTATAGGCTCCCTTTTTTGATTCCTTATGAATTAATAATTTATAGATAATCAGATTGTTAGTGGTTAGATTTACAATTAAAGTATTGCGAGAGAACGATAGTAAATGTTAAACTAGTTTAGTTTGATGACAATTTGAAATTGTGATAAAATGTTTATTTATTAGATTATTATTAGTAATTTTATTAAAATTAAAGATTAATTATGAGTAGAACTTTTTTTAAGTCGGTAAAAAATGCTGTTAAGCATTGGTATGTTCCTTTAATCATAGGAATACTTTTTATTATTAGTGGAATATTTATTTTCAAAACACCATTGGAATCTTACGTTTCACTATCTATCCTTTTCAGTAGCTTGTTTTTGGTAGCGGGTATTATGGAAGTTGTATTTGCGTTGACAAATAAAGATGAGATTGATAATTGGGGATGGCTTTTGTTTTCTGGAATATTAAACTTTATTCTAGGAGCAGTATTATTGGCAAATCCAGAAGTGTCTATGGTTGTTTTGCCTATTTATGTAGGTTTTGGATTAATGTTTAGATCTATTGGAGCAATGTCAAGTGCTTTTGAGCTTAAAAATTATGGAGCTAAAGGTTGGGGAGGTTTATTAGTAATGGGGATTTTAGGTTTAATCTTTTCTACGGTTATGGTTTGGAATCCAGCGTTTGGAGGATTAACTATTGTTTATTGGACAGGATTTACTTTGATTACTTTAGGGTTTTTTAGTGTGTATTATGCAGTGCAATTGAAAAAACTTAAAAACTATTCTAAGAATATATCTGGCGAATTGAAAGATCGTTACGAGCAAATTAAGAAAGAAATTGAAGATCATTTCAATCAAGATAGAAACTAAAAACACTTAATTAAATAGATTTAAATTAAATATTTATTTTTTTGGTCTAGTTCTTGTAATCAGAGAATAGAAGAACAACATTAAAATATATAATTATGAAAAAATTTATCTTACTTTTTATGGCAGTTGCAGGAATGATCACACTACAAAGTTGTGAAGGACCTGAAGGAATACCTGGACCTCCAGGACAAGGAGAATTGGCAGTTGTTTATGAAGTTAATGCAGATTTGAACGCAAAAAATAATTTTACAGCTTTATTTAATTTTTCAATTCCTTTGTATGAAAGTGACAATGTGATAATGTATCGTTTAATGGCAGTTGAAAATGGCAAAGACATTTGGGAGCCATTGCCTAGAAAGTATTATTTGTCAGATGAAATTGGAGAAGTTGGTGAAATTGATTATTTGTATAATTTTAGTAAACGCGACTTTTTTATAAAAATGGAATTTGCATTGGTAGATGGAGTAGATGTGAATGCTACTTTGGCACCTTGGGGATCCAAACAAGTTTTTAGAGCGGTAGTTATTCCAAGTAAATTTGGTGATGTTAAAAAATTAAATGCTATGGCTTCAAAATCTACTGAAACACAAGATTACCAATCCGTAATGGATCGCTATCAGTTAAAAGAGTCAGATGTAATTAGATTACAATAATTTAGCTATTTGTTATTAAAAAACCTCGGATATGTACCGAGGTTTTTTTGTTTTAAGATGTTTTTTTTGCGTTTAGGGCTAAAAAACAAGGGGGTGTTTGTTTTTTTATTGATAAAAAAACTAAATTTGCATAACAAAATAGGGGGTACCCTTTTAAAAAGCACATTTATGTCAACATTTCGTTTTCGAGCAATTGAGAAAGCAGCTTCTAGGGAGGCTGTTAAAGTAGAAGAACTGGGTAGAAAATCATTAATTTTTGGAGACCACGTATTCAACGACAAGTCTATGCGTCAATTTTTAACACCTGAAGCGTATCAGGCAGTAAAAAATGCACAGCTAGGAATTAAAATAGACCGCAAATTAGCGGAGTATATCGCATTGGGTATGAAAGAATGGGCCTTGTCAAAAGGAGTATCACATTACACACATTGGTTTCAACCTTTAACAGGTACAACCGCAGAAAAGCACGATGCTTTCTTTGAAACTCAATTTGATGGTGATCCCGTTGAAAAATTTAACGGAAGTCAGTTAGTGCAACAAGAACCTGACGCATCAAGTTTTCCAAACGGAGGAATTAGAAACACGTTCGAAGCTCGTGGTTACACTGCTTGGGATCCTACTTCACCTGCATTTATTTTTGGATCTACTTTGTGTATTCCAACGGTATTTATTTCCTACACAGGTGATGCTTTGGATAACAAAACGCCTTTGTTAAAAGCCTTGAGCGCTGTAGATGCAGCTGCTACTGATGTAGTACATTACTTTGATAAAAGTGTAAAGAAAGTTACTACAACCTTAGGATGGGAACAAGAATACTTTTTAGTAGATTCTGCATTAGCAGCATCGCGACCTGATTTGTTGACCACAGGAAGAACTCTTCTTGGGCATACGGCGGCAAAAGGACAGCAATTAGATGATCATTATTTCGGTTCTATTCCTTCGCGTGTATTAAATTATATGCATGACTTAGAGAATCATTGTATTCTTTTGGGAATTCCTGTTAAAACGCGTCATAATGAAGTTGCTCCAAATCAGTTTGAATTAGCTCCTATTTTTGAAGAAACAAATTTAGCAGTCGATCATAATTCTTTATTGATGGACGTGATGAAAAAGGTGGCAGAGAAACATCATTTTAAAGTGTTGTTTCACGAAAAACCTTTTAAAGGTGTAAATGGATCAGGAAAACATAATAACTGGTCTCTGGCAACAGATACGGGAATTAATCTGTTGAGTCCGAGTAAAACGCCTAAAAGCAACTTACAGTTTTTGACTTTCTTTATCAATACCATCAAAGCAGTATATGACAATGAAGAGCTTTTGCGATCTTCAATTGCATCGGCTGGAAATGAACACCGTTTAGGAGCAAATGAAGCGCCTCCTGCTATTATATCAGTTTTTATTGGACAGCAGTTAACGAAAGTTTTAGAAGAGCTTAAAGGAGTTACTGACGGAAAGTTGTCTCCAGAAGAAAAAACAGACTTGAAGTTAAATGTTGTTGGTAAAATCCCTGATGTCTTACTAGATAACACAGATAGAAACAGAACGTCTCCTTTTGCATTTACAGGTAATAAATGGGAATTTAGAGCCGTTGGATCTATGGCAAATTGCGCAGGACCAATGACGGTTTTAAATACAATTGTAGCAAAACAACTTCGTGATTTTAAAAAGGAAGTAGATGCTTTAATTGAGCAAAAAGGAATGAAAAAAGATGAAGCTATTTTTAATGTACTTCGTGAGTATATTAAAAAGATGGAGCGAATTCTTTTTGAAGGTGATGGATATAGCAAAGAATGGGAAGAAGAAGCTGCAAGACGTGGTTTAAGTAATCATAAACATACACCAGATGCTTTAAAAGCAAAAATCTCTGAACAAACGATTTCTATTTTTGAAGAAATGGAAGTAATGAATAGAGTAGAAATGGAAGCACGTTATGAAATCGAATTAGAAGAATACATTAAGCGTATTCAAATCGAAGGACGTGTGTTGGGGGATATTGCAAAGAATCATGTAATCCCTACTGCTATTCGTTATCAAAATACAGTGATTGAGAATGTAAAAGGATTAAAAGAGATTTTTGGTAATGATTTTGAATCTGTTGCAGCAGAGCAATTACATATTATTAAAAAGATTTCCCTTCATATTGCCAACATCAATGTAAAAGTTGTTGAGATGACTAATGAGCGTAAAGCTGCCAATCTAATAGAAGATATTGAAGCACAAGCACAAGCATATTGCCACAAAGTAAAACCTTATTTTGAGGAAATTCGCTATCATAGCGATAAATTAGAAATGATGGTAGATAATGAGTTGTGGACATTAACAAAATATAGAGAACTGCTATTTACTAATTAACATAAAAAAAGCGCCCTACAAATAGGGCGCTTTTTTTATGTTTATTTTTATACCTATTTCTTTAGGCATAGGTATTGTTTAATACTAAAGCTTTTTAGATGTTATATTAGACGAAGCAAAGAGCTCCTCCATTTCATTTTGTTTTTTAAGGTCGTAAAACCATTTCATTTCGCGTAGGTTATACACACCGATTTTACGATTTTTTTTACTTTTTACTATTGGGTATCCCCAAGCATTGTGGTTTAGTTCATCGAAAAGATTAAATTCTTTTACACGATTTCTATTCGAAATAAAACCACTATTACCAATTTTATCTTTAAAAAAGAACCATCTTGTTTTAGTAGAGTCAAAAAACGTATTTAATTCAAGAGTTTCAAATTTAAAGTCAAAATGATTGTAGATATTCCCTTTTTGATCAATGATACCAAAGGTTTGACCTTGATCTATTGAGGCAATAGCAACATATTCAGATTGTATTTGAATAACTTCAATACTTGAAACAAATTCTTTATAATCATACTTTGAGGCATAAGCTGTTAAATTTCCATTTTTATCAACGCTAAAACCCGAGTAGTCTGGCTGATTTATTATTTCTATCGCTTCTTTTGAAATAGCATTTTTTGTTGCTGTAGTTCTCAATTCAGAGAAAAGGTTTAAGCTATAGATGTTTTTATCTAGTGAAGTCAAGAGTTTCTGTTCTTGGTTGCTTTTTAGATCCAAGTGCTGAGCGCACATTACAAAAGGCATTACTGCTACAAAAAATAGTAAAGAGTATTTCATAATTTACAGATTGAATAAAAAATAAATAGTTTGGTGTCTGTAGATTTAGTAGGCTTAAGATGCTTTGTGTCTAATTCTAAGTCTTGATTATTATCAAATATAGAATAAAAATTTAGATATGCTAATATATGTTTAAAAATATCTTATTTTTTTTAACATATAAATAGTGTTGTAAGTGGAAATAGGAAGCCTTACTTTTCTAAATACTATTTTAGGGTATTATCTGTACTTAATACTATTTAGTTTTTTTTATTTTTTAGAATCCCTGAAACCGCTTATGAATACTGGGATTTTGAGGGAGTGGTAAAGTGGTTGTTTGCAAATATCTCGCCTTAAATCTCTTTATGTGAGTGAATTATGACTTAGTTTTAATTTATTGTAACAAGAGTCCCAATAATTGGACTTCCTGCTATTTCAAACCTGTATCAATACTAACTTATACCTACCTTCTACCAGACATCTACCACATTCCTACCAAGCACGTTCGAATAAAAAGCCGATTTCCGAGCGTCTATGATGCTTGTCTCGAACTTGTTCCGAACGACTACTAGACAAAAGCCTATCATAACCAATCAATGCATCGTTAATAAAGCAGCACTAACTGAACTAGCACCATGATTAAGAGATGTGAAAAGTAGTAGTATTAAGCAGATTTGTTGCTTAGTCCTCAACTTTTGAACCTGATTTAGAATAAGCCTTTGTTGTTTATTCTCTAAGATCGTTACGCTTTATAATTAATCTAGGCTTTTTAGTTCTATCGGGACAGACGGTAAAAGTGAGGTGTAATATATTGAAACGGTAAATTTTTTTACGATTTTAGAAAGTACTGCTTGAAAGAATCGTTGATAGCGAGGCCGTATGAACGATAAAAAAAGCCTAAGTATATCACTTAGGCTTCTTTAGGTTATTCGTTTGCAATTGCAATCTTAACTTTTTTATTTTTCAATTTTGTGTTTTCTAGTTTAGCAAGTAGTGGCTTTATTTTGTAAATACTAACAGCAACAAAGGATTGCGTATCACGGACATCTATCAAGCCTATGTTTTCTTTATTTAATCCTCCAGTTTTAATCAAATAACCTACAATGTCTACTTTATTAACCTTATCTTTTTTTCCGGCACTTATGTAAAGTGTTTTAAAATCGGTTTGATTGTCAATTTTGTACGTACCTTTTAGGTTTTCAATAGGTAAATTAGCATCAATAAAAGGGATTTCCTCTTCTTTAGTCATCATAATGTATACCTTTCCACTTGCTTTCATACGTGCTGTACGTCCATTACGATGAATAAAAGCATCTTCTTTTTCTGGAATTTGATAGTGAATTACGTGTCCTATTTCAGGAATATCTAGTCCTCTTGCTGCTAAATCTGTAGAGATAAGTATGTGCGCACTTTTGTTTCTAAATTTCATTAAAGCACGTTCTCGATCTTCTTGTATTAGTCCGCCATGAAACGCGCCATTTGCCACGCCATTTTTTGTAAGTGTTTCACTAATTCGGGCAACAGCTTCTCTGTGGTTACAAAAAATCAAAATAGTGTCTTTACCAATTTTACCAATTAGTTTAACAAGTGTTTCTAGCTTTTCTTCAGCTGACGAAAGGACCTTGCTGAAGCTCATATCAGGCAATGCTTCTGCTGCGTTTAAAAAATGTAGATATTCAGGGTTTTTAATCCCTGTAAATTCCGGTAATTTTTTGAGAGAAGTTGCAGAGGTAAGCATTCTAAAGTTCAGGTGTTCAAAAGCGTGTAGAATGTACTCCATATCGTCCTGAAAACCCATTTCTAGGGCCTTGTCAAACTCATCAATGACGTAACTACTGACTGTGTTGGTTTGAAACGAGTTTTCTTCAACGTGAAAAGCGATTCTACCAGGCGTTCCTACCAAAACGGCTGGAGGTGTACTAAAGTTGTTTAACTCTGTTTTTGTTGCATGTCCACCATAGCAAGCATTTATTTTGAAGCCTGTTCCCATTTTTTTGAATACACTTTCAATCTGTAGGGCAAGTTCACGTGATGGAACTAATATTACCGTTTGCACGCCTTGTACTTTAGGATTTAAACGTGCGACTATAGGCAGTAGAAAAGCTAATGTTTTTCCTGATCCAGTTGGTGAAAGTAATATTAAGTTTGGTTTGGTTTGAGCGGCTTTGTAAACGGTATTTTGCATATCGTTTAATGCGGCTATATTTAAGTTTTTAAGTATTGTTGCTTTATCCATGAGGCAAAGGTAGGTTTATTATTTTTTGAAGTTTGTGTAATTTTAAACTTTCACATTAAATTTTGAGAAGTATTTAAAAGTATGAATTGATTTGAGGATAGGTGTGCCTCCAGACTTTTCAAAGTGTAGTATAGTGGATAAAAAAAACCGTCTCGATTAGGAGACGGTTTGTATAATTCAGCAATTTAGTCTTGCGATAATTTGTCAAGTGTGTATTGAATTAATCGATCTACAGCTTCATAAGGAGTATCGGAAAAAGTTCCGTCTGCACGATTTGCAATTATGGTGTTTAAAGATACTGCGTGATGCCCTAAAAGTTTGCATAAACCATAAATAGCAGCAGTTTCCATTTCTAGGTTTGTTACACGATTCCCTTCAAAGTAAAAACTGTCAATCTTGTGATTTAAGTTTGCATCTTGTAAAGGCAAGCGAAGTACACGACCTTGAGCTCCATAAAAGCCACCAGCAGTAGCTGTAATTCCTTTAAATAGTTGGTCGCTTGTAAGTTTCTCTTCTAGTGAGGAGCTGTTGCTAATGACATACGGACGTCCTTTGCGTAAGTCCCAATTAGTATGTTGAATGAACGCATCTTCAAGTTTTGTTTCGACAATGTTTTCAATTTGGTAAGAGCGTAACATATTGTCTAGTCCTAAACCATATTGCGCTAAAAGAAAACTATTTACAGGGATATCACTATGTAAGGAACCTGATGTACCAACACGAACAATATTTAAAGCTGTGTGTTGTGCTTTAATGGTTCTGGTTTTAAAATCAATGTTTACTAAGGCATCTAACTCGTTAACTACAATGTCAATGTTGTCAGGACCAATACCTGTTGAGATAACCGATATGCGTTTTCCTTTATAGGTTCCAGTATGGGTTTTGAATTCTCTTTTTTGCGTTTTAAACTCAATGGTGTCAAAATGCTGAGAGATTCGGTCTACGCGGTCTTGATCACCTACAAAGATGATGTCTTGTGCCAAGTGCTCAGGTCTGAGGTTTAAATGGTACACACTACCGTTTGGGTTGAGGATTAACTCGGATGATTTTATTTCCATAATTACTTGATTTTGAGATTAACTTCCAACGCGTTTTACTTTATATCCTTCACGAACAAGGTAATCCATTATTTTATCTCGAAAATTACCTTGAATAATGATTTCTCCATCTTTTGCACTACCTCCAACACCACAAAGTGTTTTGAGTTTTTTGGCAAGTGTTTTTAAATCTTCTTCCTGACCTTCAAAGCCCTTTATAATCGTAGCAACTTTACCACCTCGATTTTTTTTATCTAAATGAGCTTCCAGACGTTGTTCATTTGGAGCTAGGGTTTCTGTTGTTTCTTCTTGATCAAAGGAGAAGTCTTCATTGGTAGAAAACACAAATCCACCTAGGTCTTCTAATCCCATTTTCTTTTTGCTCATACGTTGTTTTATTTTTTTATCAAACCTAATTCAACCAAACGCTCGTGTAAAAATTCACCAGCTGTAATATCATCAAATTGTTTTGGATGTGTTGTATCTATACAATTATCCAAGCAGTTTAGTGGCATTTCACTTATCGGGTGCATAAAGAAAGGAATGGAATAACGTGATGTACCCCAAAGCTCTCTTGGTGGGTTAACTACTTGGTGTATCGTTGATTTCAAACGGTTGTTTGAATGTCTAGATAACATATCACCTACATTAATAACCAATTCGTCTTCCGCAGCAATGGCGTCAATCCATTGACCGTCGTGATTTTGAACTTGAAGCCCTTTACCTTGTGCTCCCATTAAAAGTGTAATCAAATTGATGTCTCCGTGAGCAGCTGCTCTAACAGCCGTTTGAGGTTCACTTTGAATAGGTGGGTAGTGAATAGGACGTAAAATACTATTTCCATTTTTAACAAATTTATCGAAATAGAATTCGTCCAATCCTAAAAATAGGGCTAACGCTCTTAAAACATAAACTCCTGTTTTCTCTAGTTTTTGGTAGGTTTCTTTACCTATTGCATTAAAGTTAGGTAGTTCTTTTACTTCCACATTTTTTGGGTAAGTTGCTTCTAGAGCTTCATTGTCTTGAACATATTGTCCAAAATGCCAGAACTCTTTTAAATCACCTTCTTTACGTCCTTTTGCATGCTCTTTTCCAAAAGAAACATATCCGCGTTGTCCGCCAATTCCCGGAATCTCGTATTGTTCTTTTACCGACAGCGGGAGTTCAAAGAAGTTTCGAACTTCTTGGTATAAGTTAGTTACTAATTGGTCTTCTAAAAAGTGACCTTTTAATGCTACGAAGCCAATTTCTTCGTAGGCTTTACCGATTTCATTTACAAATTTTTGTTTACGTATCGGATCATCCGATAGGAAATCACGCAAGTCAACACTTGGTATGTTTTGCATTTTTTAACTTATTTGTTCTGCGTACTTGAGTTTAATGAAACAAAGCTACAGTATTTTTCAACATCTTGGTGTTGATAACTTTATTAAAATTTTGTTATTACACGGCTTTGTGGTCACAGAATAGAGTGTTAATCGACCATTGTTATATAATTGTTGCCTTTCATTTATTTTGGAAAAACAAAAAAAATTAGATAATGAAATAATAGATTCCTGTATTTTTTTGTACATTGGGTTGTAAACCAATTAAAATCAATATTATGAAATTGCCAATACAATTAAAAACAGGTGAGTTTTTGGCTTTAGTAACCATAGAAACAAATCCTGAATTTGAACGACCTACCGTTGATTTTTTATTAAAACCCTTGCCAAAATCGTTTTATCCTATTTTTGTAGCCTTTGAAAAAGATAAAGTAAAGGTGTATTGTTTATGTACAAATCAAGAAGATTTTGTATGTAATCTGGCTAGAACGGGATATAAAACCGAGTTAATTTAATATGTTTTCTATTCTTTACTTGTAATTCTTTTTGTATTAGTGATATCTTTGGACTTTAAAGATTCCGTGATTTATGTCTCAAAAAATTCACAAAACAAATGCCTTACGTATTTTAGACGCTCAAAAAATATCTTATAAAGCCTTAGAGTATCCTATAGATGATGGTTTGATAGATGGTGTATCGGTATGCACTAAAGTAGGGGTTGATCCAAAAGTTTTTTTTAAAACCTTAGTAGCAAGAGGAAAAGATAAGCGTATTTTAGTTTTTGTAATTCCTATTTCTAAAGAATTGGATTTGAAAAAAGCGGCTCAAGCAGCTGGAGAAAAAAGCATTGAATTAGTAGCTGTAAAAGAACTTTTAGGTTTAACCGGATATGTCCGAGGTGGATGTTCTCCTATTGGGATGAAGAAAAAGTTTCCAACTTTTACAGATTCTAGCATAGAATTGATTGAGAGTATTTATGTAAGTGCTGGAAAAAAGGGTATGATAGTAGGGATGTCAACATCTGAGTATGTTAAGATTACAGAGAGTGTGTTAGTTGCTGTAGCACATTAATTGATATAAAATAAGGATTATGGCAGGGCTCTCTATAAAAAATAGGATTGCATTTTATTATATTTTAGGTACGGCAATTTTGATCTTGATGATTTTTGTTGCTATTCGGGAGATTGTTTCTGTCACAATTCATAGTCAGATTGACGACAATATAGAAACAGAAGTTCAGAAGCACGTAAGAGAAATAAAAGTGGTTAATGCTCAGATTGAATTACTCTATGAAGATGAGTGGATGGAACGGGAGCATAATACAATTGAAGTAAATCCAGTATTTGTTGAATTCGTTAGCAGTACAGGGATTCTGTTTGAAAAATCTCCAAATTTAAAAGATAAAGAACTTTTGTTTAATCCTCATATGGGGGATTATGTTTTATTTGACACTTCTTTTCAAGATAAGTTAATCCGTCAGATTCAAGTTCCAATTTATGATGCTCAAGAAGATAAAGTTGGCTATCTATTAATTGCAATGTCTCGCGAGCACGCAGTTGCCGTTGTACAAAAACTAGATCAAATTTTATGGATTACTTTTCCACTTACATTGCTCTTGTTGTTTTTTTTAGCACGTGTTATCGCTGGGAAAAGTGTAGCTCCAGTTCAGCATATTATTGCTACTACTAAGCAAATTACAGAAGATAATTTATCGTATCGAATAGATTTGCCAAGTAATAAAGATGAATTATATCAACTTGCAATAACTATAAATAGCTTATTGGATCGAATAGAGAAAATGGTGGAGCGAGAAAAAGATTTTACCTCCCATGCTTCTCACGAATTAAGAACTCCCTTAGCGATTTTGAAAGGTACTTTGGAAGTGCTCAATAGAAAACCAAGATCAACAGCAGAATACCAGGATAAAATAGCATATTGTATTTCTGAAATCAACAGAATGAATGCTTTGGTCGATGATCTGCTTTTATTGGCTCGTATAGAAAGTTATCACGAAGAATTGAGTTGGAGTTACGTTTCGGTTTCAGATATGCTTCAAACTTTATTGGAAGGTTTTGCTGGACGAATTCAAGAAAAACAACTAAACATTACGTTTCAGGTCGATCCAGAATTTAGTGTTTATGCCGATGAGCATTTGTTGCAAATAGTGTTAGGAAACTTGGTGTCAAATGCTATTAAATACAATGTACAAGGAGGAACTATTACGTTGCTAAGTAGCGCTACTGTTTCTGGGTTTGCCTTACAAATTATAGATACAGGTATTGGTTTTGACAGTAATTCAATGCTAGTTTTTCAGCAGTTTTATCGAAGTCCTGAAGCTCTTGAAAGTAAAGTTAAAGGAACTGGATTAGGCTTGGCAATCGTTAAAAAGCTAACGAATGTGCTTCATTTTGACTTAGACTTTGAAAGTGAAATAAATGTAGGTACAAAGGCAATACTTCACTTTAAGCCTTTTCTGTAGATAAAAACTTATAAACTGTTGTTTTAAGTCTGTTCTAATTTGATTCTAAGTGTTTCTTAAGCCTATCTTAAGGAAACTCTTTGCGACAGCATGTACTTTTGTTGAAAAATAAAAGGAATGTTAGAACGTGTAATTAAACTAAGTCTTCAAAACAAGTTAATCGTCCTCTTGTGTACATTTGGATTGATTGGTTTTGGACTTTATTCAGTGACCCAATTATCTATTGGTGCAGTACCCGACATTACAAATAATCAAATTCAGATTATTACTACTTCAAGCAATTTATCGACTCAAGATATTGAGCAATTTGTAACGTATCCGATTGAGGCAGAAATGGCAAATCTTCCAGGGATCGAAGAGATTCGCTCTATTTCTAAATTTGGACTGTCTGTTGTAACCCTTGTTTTTGATGAAGCAATGGGGACTTATTTACCTCGACAATTAGTAGCTGAAAAGATAAAAGTTGCCGCAGACGAGATACCAGAAGGGTTTGGAAGTCCTGAAATGGGACCTATTACAACGGGATTGGGGGAGATTTATCAATATGTATTAGAAGTAGAGCCTGAGTTTAAAGACAATTATACTATTACCGACTTGCGAACCATTCAAGATTGGATTGTACGTCGTCAGCTCGCAGGGATACCTGGGGTAGTAGAAGTAAATACTTGGGGAGGGTATTTAAAGCAATATGAGGTTGCGATAAATACGTCGAAACTTAATGCAATGCAGATTTCTATCAGTGAACTTTACGAGGCTTTAGAGCGTAATAATAGTATCGCAGGAGGAGCGTATATTGAAAAAGAAAATCAGAGTTTCTTTATTCGTGGAGAAGGAAGTATTCATTCTCTTGAAGATATTGAAGCTGTTGTAATAAAAAACACAAATGGAATTCCCGTACTTGTTAAAGATGTGGCAACCGTCCGTTTTGGTAGTGCTAACCGTTTTGGAGCTATTACAGGAAATGGAGAAGGAGAAAAAGTTTTAGGTCAAATTATGATGATCAAAAACGGAAACTCAAAACAAGTTTTGAGTGATATTAAAGATAGAGTAGCTCAAGTACAAAAGAGTTTGCCAGAGGGAGTTTATATCAATCCGTTTTTGGAACGAAGTGAGTTGGTCTCCAAAACAACCTTTACAATTGCAGAAAACTTGATATTAGGATGTCTGATTGTAGTATTTGTAGTGGTGTTGCTTTTAGGGAATTTACGATCTGGGTTGGTCGTAGCTTCAGTAATCCCATTGTGTTTGCTTTTTGCAATTTCTTTGATGAATATTTTTGAAATAGATGCCAACTTGATGAGTATGGGGGCTATCGATTTTGGAATTATGATTGATGGGGCAGTAATCATTGTAGAGTTTATTGCTTTTAAAATAGTGAGTAATGCTCAGCATTTGCAGCATTTGAACAAAAAAGATAGACAAGTAGCTATTGATGACATCACTTATCAAAGTGCTACAAAAATGATGAAATCTGCCTTTTTTGGACAGTTGATTATTTTGATTGTTTTTATTCCTATTTTTTCACTTACAGGAGTAGAAGGAAAGATGTTTCGACCAATGGCTACTACTTTTAGCTTTGCATTAATTGGAGCAATGATACTTTGTTTTACGTATGTGCCAGTTGTGTCCTCATTGATTTTGAAAGCAAAACCAGAAAAGGAAAAATCTTTTTCTAAACGCTTGATTGCACGGTTAAACAGTTGGTATCAACCTATCATTAATTGGGCATTGAATCATACTAGGCCAGTGCTGTTTGTTGCAACAGCTTTATTAGGAGGGGCTATTTTTATATTTACAACAATGGGAGGAGAATTTACTCCAAAGTTGGATGAAGGAGATTTTGTGATTCAACCAGTGTTAAAAACGGGGACGTCATTGACGAAGACCATTGAAACAATGACCAAGATCGAACAAATTTTGCTTGAAAACTTTACGGAGGTCGATCAGGTGGTGACTAGAATTGGAGCGGCAGAAGTACCTACGGATCCCATGTCAATGGAGGAAACCGATGTAATTATTAAATTAAATCCAAAAAATCAATGGATTGCGGCAGATACTAAAGATCAATTGGCTGATACTATGAAGGCTATGATTGCATATTATATTCCCAATATGGAGGTTGAATTTACCCAACCGATTGAGATGCGCTTTAATGAATTAATATCAGGAACTCGTGCTGATATTGCGATTAAGATATTTGGAGAGGATTTAGATGTATTATATAAAAAGGCCAATCAGGTTCGTAAAGCTATTGAAGATATTCCAGGAGCCTCCGATATTATTGTAGAAAAAGTAGCGGGATTGCCACAAATGAGTGTCACATTTGATCGTCAAAAGATAGCTCGTTACGGGATGAATATTGCAGATGTGAATGAAGCAGTTTCTTTGGCATTTGCCGGAAAAACGGTAGGTAATGTGTTTGAAGGTGAACGTAAATTTGATTTAGTAGTTCGATTAGATGATGCTTATAAAAGAGATTTAACAGATTTAGAAAATCTATATGTAACAACGCCTAACGGAAATCAAATTCCTTTATCCGAAGTTGCAAATATTGAATACACCGTTGGACCTGCGCAAATATCAAGAGATGATGCTAAGCGCAGAATTGTAATAGGGGTAAATGTTCGTAATCGCGATTTACAAAGTGTTGTAACCGATATTAAAAATGCTGTTACAGCAAATGTGAAAATGCCATCGGGATATTCTGTAGAGTATGGTGGACAGTTCAAGAACTTAGAAAGTGCTAAAAACCGATTGATGATTGCAGTACCAGTAGCTTTAGTATTAATTTTCTTTATGTTGTATTTTGCTTTTCATTCTTTACGTGAAGCACTTATGGTATATACAGCAATCCCTTTGTCTGCCGTTGGTGGAATATTATTGCTGTGGATGCGTGATCTGCCATTTAGTATCTCTGCAGGGGTTGGATTTATAGCATTATTTGGTATTGCAGTACTGAATGGTATTGTGTTGATTGAGCATTTCAATGAATTGAAGAAGTCAGGTAAATTCACAGATATCAATGCTTTGATTATTCAAGGAACTACCGATCGTTTAAGACCAGTTTTATTGACGGCATCTGCTGCTGCATTAGGATTTTTACCAATGGCAATTTCTTCATCTGCAGGAGCGGAAGTACAGCGTCCTTTAGCAACTGTGGTAATTGGAGGACTTTTTACTGCAACCATTTTAACCATGATTGTGTTGCCAGTATTGTTTAAAATAGTAGAAGAAAAACAACTTAAAATGAAACAAACGACAACTACTGTTGCATTTATCCTCTTGTTTTTAGGATTGTCAAATCCTGTTCAAGCTCAGGAAATACAAAATGAAGAATTAAAAGAATTGATAGCACGTGCTGAGAAAAATAATAAGTATTTGCTTTCTCTAGATAAAAAAGTAGCACAAGCAAAGGCAAACCGAGGGACTGCTTTTGATTTTGGAAAAACGAATTTGTATTACAATAAAGATCAGAATAATTTGACAAAAGATGATTTGCCATTAAAAGTATTTGGTATTGAACAGTCAATGAGTTTTCCTACGCTTTACAGTGCGAAAAAAAAGATGCTTCAAGCTGATTTTGAACGCATTCAAACTCAGACAGAATTGGATAAAGCAGCTATGTATTTTCAAGTTTCAAATTCATATTATGCACTCATTTACCTCAAGAATAAAGAGAAGCTCTATCAGGCATTAGATAGTTTGTTTTTAGGATTTTCTAAGTCTAGTAATCGTAAGTTTGAATTAGGAGAGACGAATTATTTAGAGAAAATTACTGCACAAGCAAAATCCCAACAGATAAAAATGCAATTGCATAAAGTTAAGCAACAAGTTGTTTTAGAACAGCAGAACTTAATGAATTTAGTGCAAAGCGAAGAGGAAATCAATGTTGAAAAAGATAATTTAGAAGTTTATTTTGATAGGGAAGATCCTTATGGATATCGTGTATTATATCAAGATTTGATTGATAAAACAACAGATTTAAAAATGCGTGAACTCCAAGTTGAAAAACAAGGTTTTTTGCCAGACCTTAGTTTTGAGTATTTTCAAGGATATAATACCAACTTGTCTAATAGTTTAAATGGTTTCCAAATAGGTGTTGCAATCCCTTTGTTTTTTGGAGAAACGAAAGCAAAAGTGAAAGTAGCTAAACTAGAATTAGACGCTTGGGTATTGGAAAGTGAAAATAAAAAGTTGGCTTTACAACAGTTAATTGAATATCAAAATCATGAGATTGACAAAACAAAACAGATTTTAGAATACTACAAGGAGCATGGAATTGAGATATATAAAGAAATTTATAGAATTGCAGAAATGAGTTTTAAAAATGGATCTATAGACTTTTACCAATATTTGCAGAGTATTGAAGAAGCAACAACTATGGAATCGGAATTTTTAGATAATCAATATCAATATATTCAAGCTCACCTTAATTTAGCCTATTTAAATTATTAATATAATGAAAAAAAATATCGCATTATTAGCCGTTTTAAGCCTAGTTTTTTCTTGTAATAATCAAGATAAGAACAGTGTAGAAGAGAGTGTAACTTCGAATTCTGAATTTATAACGGTAAGCCAAAAGCAATTTGATTCAGGAGGAATGAAGATGGGGACTCAGGAAGTTCAAGTGTTTGAAGAAGGAGTTAAAGCCTCGGGTACTGTAAGTGTAGAACCGCAATATCAAGCACAAATAAATGCTGTTTTGGGAGGTTTTGTCAAGCAAATTGTAGTGTCAATTGGACAAAATGTTTCTAAAGGGCAAGTTGTAGCTTATGTGGAAAATCCTGAATTTATTGATATACAAAAGGAATATTTAGAGAGTTCGGAAGAGTTAAAATATTTGAAGTCTGAATTTGAACGTCAGAAAATGCTCTATGAAGAAAAAATCGCTTCACAGAAAGTATATCTTCAAACGGAGAGTAGCTATAAATTGATGTTTGCAAGAAATAAGAGTTTAGAAGTTAAGCTGAACTTATTACAGATAGATGTTAATCAAGTGCGACAAGGTAGGTTTGTATCTCAAGTTCCCTTGCGTTCACCGATTTCAGGAGTTGTAACTCAAGTTCTAGTTTCTATTGGTAAGTTTGTATCTGCAGAGGATGCTTTACTAGAAGTTATAGAACCTTCTAGAGTTGTATTAGCTTTGAATGTTTTTGAGAAAGATGCACAATATGTTTCAAAAGGACAAAAGGTGGCGTTTAGTGTGCCTGAATCGCATAATTCTAAGTTTATAGCTACCGTTAATTTGGTTGGAAAATCGATAGATCCTACAACTCGTACAATTCCAGTAATTGCTGAGTTGCATATGGAAGATAAACAAAAATTAGTTTTTGGAATGTTTGCTGAAGCGGAAGT
>JASLDM010000105.1 GCA_030151565.1 Flavobacterium sp.
CTTCGGGTCTGCTTCGATACTTCTCCGACTTTTACTCGGATTGAGGCCCTTTTTCCGAAGGAGACTTGAACAAGACTCGAACAAAACCCGAGACTGATTAGGAGTAAATTCACTATAAAAAAGTGTAAAACTAGAATAGGATTCAAAATCGACATATCCTAAATGCTGTTTTCTGGCTTAAGAATCTCAAATATAGTTTTTATAAGCATCAATGTTACATAATGAAAGTTTTGACGTTTCAATATTTTGGTATTGATTTAGAATTGTGGAATAAGAAGTAGATTAGTGTACAAAAAAAATACTTGTTTTCTTAAAACGATCTCTCCAACTTCCTTTAATGCCACGTCAATACAGGCTTTGATGTACCTTGTACCACATCTACCACATTCTCACCCGAAACGTTCCGAAATAAAGTTGATTTCTGAGCATCTGTGGGCTTTGATCGGAAGAACTGTCGAACATAAGTCATTTAAAATCCTTCAATATCTTTTAAATACACAGATTCGGAAAAGAGATCAATACATCCATAGCTATTAAATACTTGTGGTTAAATTCTTATATTGTAAAGGTTATATATAATATCATTGTTATGGAAATTAGAATTAAAAAGAATAATGTTTTGGTATCTCAAGAAGGTCGTTCGTTTTTAGCAGATTGCTATTATCGCGCAAACGGCTGTAAAAAACCTTTGGTTGTATTTGTACATGGGTATAAAGGGTTTAAAGATTGGGGACCTTGGGATTTGGTAGCGGAAGCTTTCGCGGAGTTGGGTTTTTTCTTTGTAAAGTTTAATTTTTCACTCAATGGTACTACAATTTCGAATCCGCTTGAATTTGATGATTTAGATGCTTTTGGACGGAATACATATTCTCAAGAGCAACGCGATTTGCAAAGTGTAATTGATTTTTATAAAGACAATAACGAGGTTGATTCCAATCGCATCTATTTGATAGGACATAGTAGGGGCGGTGGTGCGGTTCTTTTACAAGCTTATCACAATTCTGATGTAAGAGGTGTTGTTACTTGGGCGGGTGTTTCTAATTTTAAAAAGCGTTTTCCGCAAGGTGCTCGTTTTGATGCTTGGAAAACCAATGGTGTGTTTTACACTCTAAATGGAAGAACCAAGCAAGAAATGCCTCATTATTTTTCTTATTATGAAGATTATGTTGCAAATGAGGAAGCATTAGATGTGCAATATGCAGCACAACATTTGAAAAAGCCAACCTTAATAGTTCACGGTACTGCAGACGAGGCCGTTTCTGAACGCGAAGCAGATTTGTTACAGCAATGGATTAAAGGAGCTGATGGTATTAAAATTAAAAATGGCAATCACGTTTTTGGAGGAAAACACCCTTGGGAGGAAAAAAAATTACCGCACGATTTACAAGATGTTGTAAACCATACGGTAAATTTTATTAATATTAAATCGTAGATTTTAACTAGATTTAGTTTCTATATTTATTATTGGGCACTATAGTAGCACTTGCGAGCTTCTAAAACTAATTGGAATTGTACTCCAAATAAAAGTGATGCAAGTACTAAATGTGCAGCTTGCGTACCAAATGGGAAGTGCATATAATACATCATTACACCAGTAAAGATTTCAAGGATTAATAAAATCATTACCCATTTCATTTTTTGGAACCCTAAATCAAGTTTTCTATTGATATAAAATAAATAGAGGTTTAAAAATAAGATTAAGAAAGAGAAGGAGCGGTGAACATAAAATTCCCAATTTGGATCATTCAGCCAAAGGTATTCGTTTCCAATACCAGCTTTTACTTGTTCATCAATCAGCTCTCTTACTTGTGTTCCTAAAACCACTTGTATTAATGTAAATAGTACGGTTACCCAAATAAGTGCACGGAATTTTGAATTGTGCTTTTTAATTTCTGTAAGACCGCATTTAGTAGCTCTAATGATATAAATAATCAATGCAACAATAACTAGAGCCATAACCATGTGTATCGTTATTTTAAAAGGATTCAGTTCTGAGTAAACCACAGTTGCTCCTAACCAAGCTTGAAAGCCCATTAAAAAAACGACAAGCCAAGAGAGTAATACTACGGATTTTCGCTCTCTCCAATAACTAAATGAGGCGATAGCCATAGCAAAACAAGCTAAACCGGCTAAGGCACCACAAAGCCTATTTAAATACTCAGTCCAAGTGTGGCGGGCATTAAATTTAGCATAGTCGTGCTTGGTATATTTATTCCAGTGCTCTGGATTGTAAGTATCTGTAGTTGTGAAATTTTCTTTTGCTACCCAGAGACTATCCTCGTGGATGATGATTTGACCTTTTTGATACGTTCTATCAGATTCCCAAAGAATTTCACGTTCTTCTGTTGGTGGAATGTAATATCCAAAACATTTAGGCCAGTCGGGGCATCCCATTCCAGAACCTGTCATACGTACTAAAGCACCTGCAACTATCACTAAATATACTAGAATCAGTGAGGTTTTTGCTAAAGGTATAAAGCTGTTTTTCATTATAGATTATTTTTTGTTGTCTCGTTTACTTTTTAGTCAATCCCATTTTAGTCGCTTTTTGCATCATATAATCATGCGCAGCTTCATAATCATTAGGAATAACACCTTCTAAGATAGCTTCTTTTATAGCCTCTTTAAGCGTACCAATTTCACGTGAAGGCGGGAGTCCGAAAATCTCCATAATTTCCTCTCCTGTGATTGGAGGTTGAAATTTTCTTACGTGATCACGTTCTTCTACTTCTACTAGTTTTTGACGAACTAGTTTGAAATTATTGTGGTATTTTTTGAATTTACTAGGGTTTTTAGTCGTAATATCTGCTTCACAAAGCGTCATTAAATCTTCTACATCGTCTCCTGCATCAAATATTAAACGGCGCACTGCTGAGTCTGTAACTTCTTGAGATAGTACAATTGGTCGAGAACTCATCATCACAATTTTTTGTACATATTTCATTTTATGATTTAATGGCATATGTAGTCTAGTGAAGATTTTTTTGATCATTTTACCACCTACGAATTCGTGTCCGTGAAATGTCCAACCTTGTTTTTTGTGAAAACGTTTAGTAGGCGCTTTCCCTATATCGTGCAGTAAGGCAGACCAACGCAACCACAAATCATCCGTGTTTAGCGTAATGTTGTCTAACACTTCAAGAGAGTGGTAGAAGTTGTTTTTATGTGTATGACCTTCCATCTCTTCAACTTGATTTAAAGCTGTTAATTCTGGAAGAATAAGTTCAAGTAATCCGGTTTTATATAGTAGTAAAAAGCCTTTGGACGGTTTTTCAGATAAAATAATCTTGTGTAACTCATCTACAATTCGTTCTCCAGAAATGATGGAGATACGTTCGTGATTGCGAGTGATTGCATTTAGAGATTCCTCTTCAATAGTAAAGTTTAGTTGCGAAGCAAAACGAATAGCACGCATCATACGTAAAGGATCGTCTGAATATGTGATATCTGGGTTTAAAGGCGTTTTAATAATTCCTTTTTTTAAATCAGCAACACCATCAAAGGGATCTACTAAGGCTCCGTAATCATTTTTATTTAAAGAAAAAGCTAGTGCATTGATAGTGAAATCACGACGTTTTTGGTCGTCTTCCAATGTACCATCTTCCACAACTGGGTTTCGGCTTTCAAAGTGATACGATTCTTTTCGTGCACCTACAAACTCTACATCGATATCGTCGTAGCGTAACATAGCTGTTCCATAGTTTTTAAATACCTGAACCTTTGGCTGATTTGGTAATTTTTTTGAAACTGCTAAAGCTAAATCAATACCACTGCCTACAGCTACAATGTCGATGTCTTTTTTAGAGTTTCGCTGTAGTATGTAGTCGCGTACAAATCCCCCAATCACATAGCACTCCATTTGTAATTCTGATGCAGCATCAGAAATAATTTCAAAAACAGGGTGTGAAAGGGCTTCTATATAAGTATTTGGTGTATTCATGCTTTTAATTGCAACAGCGTGTTATTTTCTAAGAATAGTAACTTTGCTGTCTTGGGTAAGTTTAATAATTGTAGAAGGATTTTTTCCTTTTTGATCTTGATTTAGGTTAACAACATAGTCGACACCTTCTAAAATGATTGGGTTAATTTCAGAAAAACTAAGTGCTGAAGCATCCCCGCTAATATTTGCTGATGTAGAAACTAAAGGTGACTTCATTCGTTCAATTAAACGAAAACAGAAAGGATCTGTAACAATTCGAACTCCTAAAGATTGATCTGCTGAAATAATTTCTTTAGCTACATTTCGAGGGTTGTCCAAAACCAGCGTAGTTGGTTTAGTAGCAAAATCGATAAGCTGCCAAGCTACTTCTGGAATATCTTTAAAAACATAGTGCATCAAGCGTTCTCCATTAACTAAAACTACCATACTTTTTGATTCTGCACGTCGTTTTAGCGCATATATTTTCTTAACGGCTTCCGAGTTATTAGCATCACATCCTATTCCCCATACTGTGTCTGTAGGGTAAAGAATAATACCTCCGTTTTTAATCACTTCGTAAGCGTTGTGAACTTCTTGTTGAATTTGTTCCATAATAATTTAAATAGTGGCGTATTTTGAAGGGCTAAAAGTAATAAAAAATAGCCGATTTTGAAGGGTTTTGGGTGATAAACTATTCTAAGCTTTTCGTTAAAACCTGTGAAGGTGTTTTTGAAAGGATTTGTTTAAACTTTTGAAAATAGGATTTCGTATTATTTCATTCCTATTGATTTAGGGTATTTGTATGGTTTTGATTTTTTTTTAGTAGGTAATGAAAAGTAGATGTTTGTAACTGTTTGTTTGCTATGGAGTTAAAATAAATAATTTCGATATTTTGAATTAAATAATAATTATCTTTGAGATCTTAAGGATTGCTTTCACTGACTAACTTGATTACGAATGCTACCATTTATTGAACTTTACGAAAACATCCTGCAAAAAGAATTAGATTTAGTGCAGGTTTTAAAGCGTAGAAGAGTGCTGTTAAAAGAACAGGACTTTGAACAACTCTCATATTTAAAGGTTTTGGAGGGTCAGATACGTGACGAACAACTCCACTTGATTGAACAAATAGATTTAGAATTAAACAAAGTTGTTGTAAATAGTAAGAATATAAATGAAGTGTACAAATACTACAAACTAGTGTCTAAGTTTAAGAGTAATCCCAATGAAGCTTTTTATTCTAAAATATACAGACAATTGATGCTTTATGAGAAGGATAAACAACAATTTTTAGAGCAAAACAAGTTGAAAGAAGCGGAGAAAATTGGAATGGAAATACAAGAGATAGTGGCTTATAAAAATAAAAAGTTAGGATAAAATCCTAACTTTTTATTTTGTATCGCGATCCAAAGTTTCAAATTCTAAAACCTCACTATTAGGATCTGCTTCTGGTATTACAAACGCACCTTTATTGGTTTTGTAGAGAGGGATTAGGTAGCTAACACTATAACTAAATCCAACGCCAACGCCACCACTGTATTTTCTGTTGTATCCAGGGATAAATAGATTTTCAAAATCAGAAGGCTGTTTTTGTGCAATCAATCCTTTTAATTGGAAGTTAAAACCTACAAAGAAATTATTGAATACCCTAGTTTTTATTCCAGCAACTAATTCTAACCAATGGGCAGAAAGACCACTATACTTAGCATTAGCTTCTATAATTTCTTCTCCAAAATAGGGGTCAGTAGTATATATCTTATAGGAGTTTAAAGTTTGTGAAAATGTAGAGAAACCATAACGCAACCCTGTGTAAATCATATCTTCCCGATCCATCCAGTTTTGGTGTGCATTAAAATCTACTCCAATTTTAATATAGCTACCATTGGTTGTGTAATTATATAAATCAGCCTCATCTTTAGTACGTTTTTCATTTCCTATCTCTGCAGCAGCATACCATTTTTGAGAAAGTCTGTAATCTCCATTAAATTCAAAACCTTGATAATCTTTATCGTAAATATTACGTGTCAATCGATAAAGATCTGTTCCTAAGCGCAGTCCATAACGTTGCGGATAACGCAATGTTTCGTCAGCTTGTTCTTGTTCTGAAGTTGTTTGTGCAGACACATTCAAAACAAATAGCAAAATAAAGCTGCTAATAGTAAATTTTAATATGTTCTTCCTTATCATTTTCGATAAAATTTGTAAGTGGCTCATAAGTTTTGATCCAAGTAGCAGGATTGTTATTGTTTAAGATAGGGTTCTTTTGTTCCTCATCTAAGAGGAAGATAGTACGGTATCCACATGCTTTATCTATGTACTCTGTTCGTGTGCTGTAAGTGAATTTTAGCGTATCAGAAACAGTAAAAGGTTTATTTTCATCGTCTCGATCATTCAAGGTTAAAATCCAAGTTGTTTCATTGGAGTCTAGGCGTAACGGGAGTTTCATTTCACTGCCAAAGCGTACAATACTATCTTTATAGATTAAATTTTCTTGTTCGTTATAAGCACGAGCATAAACAAATCCTCTTGATTTTGCTTGATTTTGATCATCATTGTTGTAAAACTTTAAATAAATCAAGGGTGTCGTATCTGTATCTTCTGCACAAATATCATCTTTTTCACAAGATATAAAAGCGAGAGAAGTCAAGAGTAGACTACTATATAAAAAAACTTTTCTCATAAAGGGAATTCGTAATAAAGTATTTAGACTTCAAAAATAACAAATCTATTGCTAAGAAAATCAAAAAGCGTTGTGAATTACAACGCTTTCCGAATTTCTTGAAATTATGTTTACTTGATGTTTTAAAACAATAACTATCTAAGTTCTAATAAAACAACGTTCTCTACGTGATGGGTTTGCGGAAACATATCTACAGGACGAACTTTACTAACTTTATATTGCTCATCCATCAAAGCTAAATCACGAGCTTGAGTTGCTGAATTACAGCTTACATACACAACGCGTTTTGGAGCAATTTTTAGAATCTGTGCTACTACATCTTTATGCATTCCATCTCTTGGTGGATCTGTAATGATTACATCTGGATGACCGTGCGTAGCGATGAATTCATCGTTAAATACGTTTTTCATATCACCTACAAAAAACTCACAGTTATTTATTTCATTGCGTGTCGCATTGATTTTAGCATCTTCAATTGCTTCTGGAACAGCTTCTACACCAATTACTTTTTTAGCGTTTTTAGAAACGAATTGAGCAATTGTTCCGGTACCTGTGTATAAATCGTAAACCAATTCTTCACCAGTTAATCCAGCGAAATCTCTAGTTATTTTATACAGCTCGTAGGCTTGATCTGAGTTGGTTTGGTAGAATGATTTAGCGTTAATGCTGAATTTCAAACCTTCCATCTCTTCTAAAATGTAATCTCTACCTTTGTATAACACTACATCTTGATCGTAAATAGTATCGTTTGCTTTTCCGTTGATTACGTATTGTAAGGAAGTGATTTCTGGGAAACGTTCTGCTAAAAAATCGAGCAGTAACTCACGTTCATTTTTATTGTCATAAAAAAACTGAATCAACACCATGATTTCTCCAGTGGAAGCAGTTCTAATCATTAAGGTACGCAACAAACCTTCGTTTTCTCTAGGATTGAAGAAGCTTAATTGATTTTCATTGGCAAATCTTCTGATTTCATTTCGAATGTCGTTTGAAGGATCTTGCTGTAAATGACATTTTTTAATGTCTAGGATTTTATCCCACATTTTAGGAATATGAAATCCTAAAGCGTTTTCTTTACCTAATTCTTCACCACTTTGGATTTCTTTATCTGTGAGCCAACGTGCATTTGAAAAAGAAAATTCCATTTTATTTCTATAAAATAAAGTCTTCTCCGAACCTAAGATAGGTTCAAATTCAGGTAGTTCAATTTTTCCAATTCGTTTTAGATTGTTATAAACCTCTTGGTTTTTATAAAACAATTGTTGGCTGTAATTCATATTTTGCCATTTGCATCCTCCACAAGCACCAAAATGCTCACAAACTGGTTCGATGCGGTGTTCAGAAAATTTGTGAATTGCAACAGCTTTTCCTTCATAATACGCTTTGCGTTTTTTGAAGGTCTGTACATCAACCACATCTCCCGGAACTACATTAGGAATAAATACGACTTTTCCATCTGGAGCTTTTGCTACCGAAACGCCTTTTGCACCTGCATCAAGGACTTCTACGTTTTCGAATACGATTCTTTCTGTTCTCTTTTTTCTCATAACGCAAAAATAGCTTTTTGTTTGATTTGAATTTCTTTTTTTTGGAAATAATCAGTCTAAATAGAGGAGTCGCTTTTCTTGATTTGGATAAGGTTTTTTGCTAATTTTTAAGTAATTTGCAACACAATTAGAAATAACAGTAATTTTAAAACGTAACATAATGTCACAAAAATTAACCTCTGCACAAGCAATTGAATTAGAGAATAAATATGGAGCTCATAATTACCATCCACTACCAGTAGTATTAACTAAAGGTGAAGGGGTTTTTGTATGGGATGTTGAAGGAAAAAAATATTACGACTTTTTATCTGCTTATTCTGCAGTAAATCAAGGGCATTGTCATCCAAGAATCGTAAAAGCTATTACAGACCAAGCACAAACTTTGATGTTGACGTCTCGTGCTTTTTACAATGATAAATTAGGTTTGTATGAAAAGAAAGTAACAGAATACTTTGGTTTTGAAAAAGTATTGCCAATGAACTCTGGTGCTGAAGCTGTAGAAACAGCATTGAAATTATGTAGAAAATGGGCGTATGAGAAGAAAGGTATTGCCGAAAATCAAGCGCAAATTATAGTTTGTGAGAATAATTTCCACGGACGAACTACAACGATTATTTCTTTTTCTAATGATCCAGATGCACGTAAAAATTACGGACCTTATACTGATGGATTTATTCAAATTGAATATGACAACATTGAAGCACTTCGTAATGCTTTAGAATCTAGTACTACTATTGCAGGATTTTTAGTTGAGCCTATTCAAGGTGAAGCTGGGGTTTATGTGCCTTCTGAAGGATATTTAGCTCAAGCAAAGCAACTTTGTGAAAAACATAATGTATTGTTTATTGCAGACGAGGTTCAGACAGGAATTGCTCGTACTGGAAAATTATTAGCTGTAAATCACGAAAATGTAGTGCCGGATATCCTTGTTTTAGGAAAAGCACTTTCTGGAGGTGCTTACCCTGTTTCTGCTGTATTGGCAAACGATGCTATTATGGATGTTATTAAGCCAGGTCAACACGGATCTACTTTTGGAGGAAACCCAATTGCAGCTGCTGTTGCTATTGCAGCTTTAGAAGTGGTAGAAGACGAAAAGTTGGCTGATAATGCTGAAGAATTAGGACAATTATTCCGTGCGAAGTTAAATGAGTATATTGAAACGAGCGCTATCTGTAAGCTTGTTCGTGGTAAAGGATTGTTAAATGCAATTGTTATCAATGATTCAGAAGAGAGCGAAACTGCTTGGAACATCTGTTTAGCTTTGCGTGATAATGGTTTGTTAGCTAAACCAACTCACGGAAATATTATTCGTTTTGCTCCACCTTTAGTAATGACTGAAGAGCAGCTTTTAGATTGTGTTCGAATTATTACGGAGACTTTAAAACAGTTTGAAAAATAATAACAAGACTCGCTTTAAGAAATTGAAGCGAGTTTTTTAATTCTTTTATTTTATGAAAGCTTTATTAGTAGTAGATCTTCAAAATGACTTTTTACCCGGAGGATCATTAGCAGTTGCTGAAGGAGATAGTATTATTCCTGTAATCAACTCGATTCAGACTGATTTTGATTTAATTGTTGCTACACAAGATTGGCATCCGAGAGATCATAAGAGTTTTGCTTCTCAACATCCTGAGAAAAGATCTTTTGAAGTTATAGACTTAAATGGATTGCCTCAAGTTTTATGGCCGGATCATTGTGTACAAGGTACTCTTGGTGCTGCGTTTTCTAAAGCATGGCATTCTGATTCAATTGCTGCTATTTTTAGAAAAGGGATGGATGTAGCGGTTGATTCTTATAGTGGTTTTTATGATAACGATAAACGAAATACTACAGGGTTGCTCGGTTTTTTAAAGGATAAAGGTGTAACGGAGGTTTATGTATGTGGATTGGCTGCTGATTTCTGTGTCTATTACACAGCAGTAGATGCTGTTGAAGCTGGCTTCGAAACATTTTATTTAGAGTTTGCAACTAAGGCTATTGATGTGGATGGGTATTGTCAGGCTAAAAAAGTAATGCTTTCCAAAGGAATAAAAATGGTGTCAACAAGTAAAGAATTGAAGTTGTAAATGAAGAAAGTGTACCACAGAAACAATTTTTTTAAACACACGTTTTGTGAATGGCAATTGGTGGATACTGCTCTCGTTGAAACTAAAAAGCCTGATTATAAAAGTAAATCTGGAAGTAGTTATTATTTCGATAGCGAAGGTTTGTATCGTTATTCCAATCATTGGGGGCGTGCTGCAAATTGTAGATGGCGACTGATTTCGGATCAAATGGTTTCACAAGGATTCTATTTGGGATATGCTAAATGGACAGACTTTTACCCTAATAATGATACCGATTTGTTGTACTATATAGATATGGATTGGGCATCTGGATCTGCGCGTTCTCAACATCGAGATAATACAGAAAACAGCTATTTTTATCGTACTGCTTTAGATACTGCAAAACGAATAAAAACTATCCACGAGGTTTTGACAACAACAGGATGGGCTAAATATTTGGATTATGATAATATAGAGGAGCTTCGTCAATTTGTGGTGGAATCATTGATTTCAAATGGATTGAGTTTTAATGAAATTAAAAAAAGCTGGAGAAATGGGTAGAAGAAATGAAAGCAATCGCTTAAAGCATAAAAAAAAGGTAGACCAAAAGAAACGCGCCCAACAAGAAGATGATCAAAAGCGCAAAGAAAAGCTTCGTGCTATACAGCAATCTTTTCAATCGAAGAAGGACGTAGGTGAGATTTAACTAAGTTTAAAGAGCTTTTAACTAAATTAGGGGTTTGTTGGCATAAAAATTGAATGTCTTTAATAGAAATTTGGAGTTTTATATATTTAATTTGTGTAAATTAATAATAATTATTTAAATTTGTAGAGTAAAAGGAATGAAAATTAAATTAGTTTAATAATTTTAAAAAAAAAGAAGACTATGAAAAATTTATTTTTAGCAGCTGCCCTTGTTTTAGGAGGATTAGTATCTGTAAATGCTCAAAACATTGAGAAACCAAAATTATCTGAAAAAGTTGGAACGACTCCAATTAAAACAGGTAACTGGATGGTAGGAGGAGCTGTAGGTTCTTTAGGATATAGCTTTGAGGGTGAAAACTTCAACATCAATTTAATGCCAAGAGCAGGATACTTTATTTCTGATGGTGTTGCAATTGGTTTAGGAACAGGTGTTGGATTTCAAACTGTAAAAGATGGAGACAACGTATGGAGTTATAACTTATCTCCATTTGTAAGATACTACTTCCCGGAAGGAGCAAGTGAAACAGGTCGTTTCTTTGGTCAAGGTGAATTAGGAGTGAGTGGAGCATCTGCAACAGGAGATGGTAAAAATCAAACATCTTTCACGTTTGGTGTTAACGGAGGTTACTCACACTTTGTATCTAGAAATGTTGCTTTAGAAATGATTGTTGGATACAATTATAGTAAATCAAATGCAGCAAATGCAGTTGCACAAAACGGATTAGGGTTTGCAGTAGGATTCCAAATCTTTTTGGGAAAATAATATAACTTTACTCAATAGAAAAGGGATTGTATTTACAATCCCTTTTTTTATTTAATCATTACATTCCATCAGAAGTAAATCACCTTCTTTATAAGTAATCGTAACTATTCCATCTTGAACAACTCGGTTACTACTTCCTGTTCTATATCCCAATTGCAAAGATTCGTTTTGTAGAGGGTATTCTAGATTATCAGTCGATATACCGTTTACAGTGCCTATAGGAATAAGTGAAATAGGAGTGTCTGCAGGATACCATTTTTTGTAACTTTTAGGCAATAAAAAAACTTTTGAGTGATCGTCAAGAATAACAATTTTTAGTTGGTCTTTAAATTTAACAACACTTGTTAGATTTGTAATGGTGTGATCCATTCGTTTGCCAGTTCCCCAAATAACATTTGCTCCAGGAATCCCTCTGTCTACAAGATATTGAAAGGCTTTTTCTAAATCAGTACTATTTTGATCGGTAATGTGTTTAATCTCGAGGGGGTATTGTGCGTCTTTATAGCGTTCTGGATCAAAACCACGATCAAAATCGCCTAATAAAACATCTACTTTTATTCCTAATTTCATAACGCGTTCCATAGCCGAATCTAAAACAATAACTAATGGAGACCATTCAAGTAGTTGACCTAATAATTCTGGATCGCAACTTTCACCATTAGCAATTATTAATGCAGGCTCTTGGTCGTCGCGAACAATATGATGTGATGACATATTTTTGAATTGAATTGTATGAAACAAAATTAAAAATTTAAGATAGAGAAAGGCTGTTTTATATTAAATAATTTAGAATTTAATAGGAATATTATATCTTTGGGTTTTTAAAAATACATTTTATGATGAATCTATCACAAGAACAATGGTGGGAACAATATCAAGCAGATTCTAACGCAATAATTTTAGATGTTAGAACTGATGAAGAGGTAGAAGAGCGATCTATACCAGAGAGTATCCATATAGATATTTATAAAGGTCAAGGTTTTTTAGATGAAGTGAATGCTTTAGATAAGAATAAAAACTATTATGTGTATTGTAAGTCTGGAGGCAGAAGTAATCAAGCATGTTTGTTGATGGGACAAATGGGGTTTGAAAATACATTCAATCTTCTAGGGGGAATAACAGAATGGACAGGACCTGTAAACGAATAAATAGCATACAATATTAAAAGCCAAAAACACGAATTTGTTTTTGGCTTTTTTATTAAATGAATCTTTTAAAAAGAAAGTTATTTGCAGATATAGAGTATATTTGATATTAAACTAGTGTATGCAAAATTTTACTGCAATTGATTTTGAAACTGCTCAGGGAAAACGATGGAGTATCTGTCAAGTGGGTTTGGTTCGCGTAGAGTCAGGGGTTATTACCAAAGAATTAAATATATTGGTTCAGCCTCCTGATAATTACTATTGGGGACGATTCACCGATATTCACGGGATATCTGCTTTAGATACTTTTAATCAGCCTTTTTTTGGAGATATATGGGAAGAAATCAAACCTTATATAGACAATCAAGTGGTTGTGGCTCATAATGGAATGGGGTTTGACTTTCCTGTTTTACAACAAACATTGGAGTATTATGATTTAGAGGTTCCGGATTATGAAAAGCAATGTACCTATCGTATTTTTAAAAAAAACTTAGCCTTTTTAGCAAACCATTATGGTATAGCGCTTAATCATCACGACGCTTTAAGTGATGCGCGTGCTTGTGCTACACTTTATGCCCTGCATTTAAGAACTTTAAAATAACAATTTAGAAGATGGATAAAATTAAATTACTCTATATTCACGGATTAGGATCTGATAAAAATTCTAGAAAATTCATTGATTTAAAAGCGTATTTTAAAGATGCGTTTGAATACTACTGTATGGAGTGGAAAAACGAAGACAATATCGATCAAATGTTGGTAGATATTGAAGCGTTGTTTAATGATGATCAAACATTAATTGTTGTAGGGGATTCTACAGGAGGAAATTTTGCTTATCAGTTAAAGGAGAGTAGAAAAAAAGCTGGTAATGAAACGGTTTTAGTATTGCTTAATCCTTTATTGAATTTTTCTTTACGTATTACCTCATTTGTTTTTCCGGAAAATATCAAACAATATCTGGATAATATATTAGAGCCTGAAGAAGCTTTTATTTTGTTAGGGCAATACGATGAAGTTTTAGATCATAGTTATTTAGATGGGTATAAGGGGAATAAGACCGTTTTGTTTTCTGTTGAAGACAGTCACAGAATACCAAAGTTTCAAGAATATCTACCTACTATAGAGATGTATATACAAACATTATTGCGTAATAGTGTTGAAGAATAATAAGTTGTACCAATAAAGAAAATATAAAAGATGAAAGCAATTCAAGATTTGTATCCAGATGAATTAGCGCATTGCTATGGTTGTGGAAAAAATAATGCTGATGGGTATCAGTTAAAAACATACCTCGACGCTGATGGGACGAAAAGTGTATTTACACCAAGTGCACAATACACAGCGCTTCCTGGCAGTGTTTACGGAGGACTAATCGCTTCGTTATTGGACTGTCACGGCACGGGGTCTGCGGCTGCTTTTGTTTGCCGAGAAGAAGGTATTTCTATGGATGGAACCGTTATTCCAGTTCGCTGTGTTACGGCGTCTTTAAAGGTGGATTTTAAGGCGCCAACTCCAATGGGCGTGCCCTTAGAGCTTAAAGGGGAATTAAAGAGTTTAGAAGGGCGTAAAATAACAGTTAGTATGACTTTAAGTGCTAATGGTGTTGTTTGTGCAACAGGTGAACTATTAGCTATTCGATTAAAAGAAGCGTAATTTATAGTTACATAAAACAAAACGAGCTACTTTAAAAAAGTAGCTCGTTTTGTTTTATGATGTTTTGCAATTATTTAGAGATTATAATTTTCTCTGTGTAGCTTTTGCCTTCAATGGAAAAACGAAGCATATAAACTCCCGTTGACAAATGATCTACCGACAAGATGTTTTCACCATACGATGCCGTGAAGGTACTAATCTTTTGACCTATTAAATTAAACAGTTCCATTTTAATTGGATTTGTAAAAGCAGTATTGATTCGAAGAATACCATTTTTAGTAGGGTTGGGGTAAATCTTGATTTGTTTGCCAATTTCTAAATCCGCAATTCCCATAACCTCATCTTTTTCTCCAATGCCAACTGCATACCAAGCTTCTTTTACCGAATTGTACTCTAGGGAATCTTCTCCAAAACGATCTTCGGCAGCTTGCAATGAGCCATTATAGGCATCTATATATTCTGAGTCTGGCAGTAAATAATTTATTAGATTATGATACGCAATCCATTCAGCTTTTTCTCTTCCGATGCCTTCAACATTGTATTCGTTTCCTTTGTCGTTTGTTCCTATACCACCTTCAACTAAAAGATAAAACCAATAGTTTTGTACTCCACTATTGGTGTGGACCCCACCGCTGTCTCGAGATCCTATATAAGTGCTTGCCCAATAACGACCTTTGTAGGTGTCAGGATGCATTTTATCTTTAGGATCTCCCATATTTCTAAAGTAGTTTTTTACATCGTTTAATAGTATATCTTCGGCTATTAGCCAATTTGCTTGTTCGCCTAGTGCATAATGTTCTATCGATGCTCCAAAAATATCTGCAAAAGATTCATTAAGGGCTCCAGATTCTCCTTGGTATTTTAGGCCACCGTTGCCGTTATTGGAAACTACCATATGTGTGAATTCGTGTCCTGCTACATCGATTTTTACAAGAGGGCTCATTCTGGTGTTATCGCCTATTCCAAAAGCCATAAAGTTGTAAGGTGCTGGCATTGCTACGGCATTATTTGGAAAGCCTGTGTCTGGAAAAAAATCTACAAAAGCTATCGGATTAATATAATTTTCAATGATGGAATTATTGTTGTCATAACTCAATCTGTTAAAGGTGTCTTTGTAGTAATCATATGTTTTTCCCATTCCCCAGTGTGCATCTATTGCAGGGCTCAACGGAAAAATAGGAGAATTATGTATTACATCTTGTTGATTTACAAAAATGTAGTCCCAGATTTCGGTATCAAAAGCTATATCAACTAAAGACGCGTCATAAGTGTTAATATTTCTAGATTGATCTCTTAGGCGATAGCCTCCTTCAAATTGATCAACGATGATATCTTGTTGTCCGTAATAGATAGTTTGTCCAGAGCCATTGACATCCGCGTGTGCAACTAAATCTACTGCATTAATTACCAGTCCCTCTTGAGCATCTACCCATACATTTTTCATTAAGAAGGGTTTGAAAGCATCTATTCGGATAAGGTAGATAAGCTTATGATTGCTTTTTTCTTCGGTATCAAGGGAAACAATGGTTAATTGGGGCGTATAAGTTTTAGCTTCATTTACTTTAAAATGCGCTTTAGCTATTTCAATAGCTTCTTTTTCTCCTATACGCGGTGTGGTATTGATCTTTTGGATGTTTAGCACTTGTCCATTAATGCTTAAAATACGATTGTCTTTGGAGTGAATCAGTACTTTTTTACCCTCAATTTCCATTCGGTTGTAATACTGTTGGTAAACACTGTGTGTGATTCCTAGGGCATCTTTTTGTTCGCTAACCTTTATAAAAGAGTGCTTTTCTTCTAGTTTAAGCCAGTCCGCAAGTTTTGTTGCGATATCTGAGGGAGTAACTTTATATCCTTTAAAAGATACGTGAAAAGACCCAGATTGATTTATAAGTTCTGGTTGTGGCCATTTTGAGTCTTTAAAGTTATTTGTCGTTTGTAGTATAAACTCATTTTTTAATACTGAAGCTTCTACACTTGAAAAAGCAAATAAAGATAGAGAAGCTAGAATTACGGTTTTATAAGTAGGATAGTAGTGTTGTTTCATTATTATTTATGATATTTTTAATAAATCTTGTTTTGTAAAAATAGCAAATTAATTAATATAGGTCTTGTGTGTTTGGTGAAATAAAGGAAAATGTTTACTTGTTTTAAGTATATGGTAAAATATTTGCTTTTTTTTGGAAGTAATACTGTATTTAGAAGTATTAATACATAAAGGATTTAAAAAAAAAACATTGTAATTTTTTCATATGATGTAAGGTATTGAATATGTTTGCTTTGTGTTTTGTTTTTATTTTTTTTTAAAAAAAGGATTATCTGAGTTGGTTTTTAATAAAATGAATTCTACATTTGCACCTCCAATAACGGAAAAGAGGCTTGATGCTTTGGGGGAGATACTCAAGCGGCCAACGAGGACGGACTGTAAATCCGTTGGGAAACCTTCGCAGGTTCGAATCCTGCTCTCCCCACAAAAAAAATAAATATTTATTTTAAAAACCTGTAACTTTATGTTGCAGGTTTTTTTTATGCCTCAATTTGAGTACATCCTTTAGGAACAATCCTAAAAGTTGTGTTTATGCGTAAAGTTTAGCTAATCTAAACAGGATGAATTCAATGCTTCGCACTCCTCTAAACTGCGCTCTAAAAGCTTTTAGTGTATCAATCCTTAAAGTTGGAGTGATTTAAAATAGCGACAATTGATTTCGTGGTTAAAATAAAAAGAACTCCTTTTAAGGGAAATAGTACTTTGGGGTTTAGCACTTCTTTTTTAGAGGTAAAATGGTTCTCCTAGCTTTACTTTACTTTGATGCAAATCGACTTGTCGATAGGTTGTGTAGTGGTTTTAGATAGTACTTGTTCGAGACAACTTCGAGAGAAGTACCACAGACGCTCGGAAATAGGCTTTTTTTCGGTAGGTGTGTGGTACGAATGTGGTGTGTGTGTGGTACAAGGTGCGTTTAAGACAGTACTGGCTTAGGGTTGAAGTGGGGTTGAACAGAAATTATATGTATTTGTCAAATACAAAGGCCTGCTGTTTTTAATTCACGCCCAACTTTTGAGGTTGCTCCATTTTAAGCCCCGTTTATAAACGGGTTATAATTTTGATGATTAAGGCTGCTTCTGTTTTAGTGAGAAGGCGTAGGTATCGTTGAAGTTAGTTTTTTAACTCGTTGAAATTCTGAATAAAAAGGGCTAATCTTTTTGGGTCTATTGTTCCATCCGTATTAAAAACGTTGAAATTTACTAATGCAAAAATCAAATCATTTCTACCTACAATACGCGCATTGTAAAAGTCGACTTTTGGTTCAGAAAAGGTGATGGTGGTTTTGAAAGTTTTATAAGCGATGTTCTCGATATAACCTTCTAGTATAATTTCGTTTTCTAAATTTCGTAATGTAAAGTCGTTTTCTATTCTTTGGTAGGTATAAGCTATTTTTTTGTTTAAAATGATGTGGTCTTTATCAAAGGAGACATCTGTAATGTTTGGAGGATTAGAATCGCTAAAGATTCTATGCTGTGCGAAGCTTATATTTGAAAGTAAAATAAGTAGGAATAAGGTAAGGTATTTAGTCATAATTTTGGTAAGGATTAATTAGCTAAGAATGTAATAGAATAGTTATAGTGAAGTGCTTTAAGCAATTGATAGCGTATGGTATGGCTCTAAAATTCCAATAGAATAGTTGTTCCTTTTCCAAGGGTTGAGGTAATGCTGTGTTTGATTTGATGTTGTTGTAAAATAATTTTAACTAAGGCTAAGCCAATACCACTACCTTGGATAACACCCGTATTTTTACCGCGATAAAAGGTTTGGTCTATGCATTTTAAATCCTCTTCAGAAATACCTATTCCTTGATCTTGAATGCTTAAGTGTAATTGCCCATCTACTTCATAGAGTTTGATGAATACGGGATTACCTTCCGAATATTTAACAGCATTTTCGATGAGGTTGAATAAGGCTAATTGTACTAAAGTTTCATTACCTGATTGTTGCAATAACTTGAAGTCTTTTACTTCAATTGCAATTTCTAAAGTAGTTTGTTGTTCTTGGATTTTGTGATCCAATAAATCGTAAATAGTCCAAAGGAGTTCATCAATACGAAAGTTCGCTGTGTTTTGAGAATCTTTTTTAAGCCCAGACATCAGCAAGAGATTGGATAATAGATCTTCTATTTGATATACATTTTTTAGGGCTTCTTGTGCTACTGTTTGGTATTCTTGTGGAGTTCGTTCTCGTTGTGCAAATACTTCAAGGTTACCTGCAATTGCGGTAAGCGGGGTTTTGAATTCGTGAGAAACATAATTGATGAAGTTTTTCTGTACTAAAAAACTCTCCGAAAGCCTAGCTAATAGGTCATTGTAAGTTTTGAGTAGTTCTTCAATCTCATCTTGAGAGTTTGTAGTTGCAACTGCTTGTTCCAAGTTGGAATAATCTACTTTTTTAATTTGTGCTACAATTTGTTTTAACGGCTTGTATGCCAAATTAGATAAATACTTACTCAAAATAAAAATAAGGAGCAATCCGATTATTAAAACGGCTGCGATAATGAAGAGTAAGCTGGTGATAAGCGAACGAAATTCAGTATTGGTCTGTTTGGCAAAAACAACAAAGTTCCCTTGGTTGTCGGGGTAATAAATACCGTAGTAAAAAAAATCATCAACCTTAAAAGATACAGAGCTTTCTTGTCGGGCACGTTCTAGATGTGCTGTGGTGATGTTAGGATCGTTGTATAGCTGGCCAAACTCTACTTGGTTGGCGCTGTTGTATACCGCTACCATACTGCTTTGTATGGTTACTTGAAACTGCTCTTTAATAGCGGAATGCTCATATTGTGAGAGTTCATCTTTTTCTAAGTAATATATTGCGGAAAGGAGACTGGTGTTTTTAAGTTCCTTAAACGTAATTGCAGAGGCTTGGCGGTAAAAGGCAAAAAAGATAATTAAGGCTGTCGCAATAAACACGATTCCAAAAGTCAATACCGAAAAAAGGGTTAGTCGATTGCGCAGCTTCATCTTTTATTCTTTTAGCATATATCCAGTACCTTTGATGGTATGGATAAGTTTGTGTTGCGACTCGTCAATTTTACTGCGGAGATAAGAGATGTATACATCCACAACATTGGTGTTGGT
>JASLDM010000154.1 GCA_030151565.1 Flavobacterium sp.
GCTCAGAGGAGCTTGTGAAGGAGGAAAAAGTGCTATGGAATAAAAATTATATTTTCTTTAAGAATGTAGGAAAGCTTAGAAAAGATTCAAGTTTTGCGTTTTTATGTAAAAATAACATATAAAACGGAGGATACAGGTTTGTTGCAATTAAAAAAAATGAGATGGCGTTATGTAAAAGTCAGTGTAGTGAATAGGCTTGTTTTTTGAATTATTTTGCATTTTTTATACAATTAAATAACAAAATGGGATATTATTGTTTAAATGAATGTGTGTAATTTTGTATATAGAGATTTTGATTTATTAAAGAATTAAAAATATTTAATGTTCTGAAAAAAAAATAGTTGAATATAAACTCCTTGATATGTGTGTTTTTTGATAAAATTAATTTAAAAAAGACGCATAAGGAGATATTTAAAGCAAGAAGGAGTGATTAATAATTTTTTTATTCATTTTATGTGACTTATATCATAGGATGGTGTCTAAAATACATAATTTGACAAATGGATATAATTTTAAAAAACTTAAAGGCCTTTTCTACAAGTAGAAAGCACACGAGGGATTTGGTGATTAGAAACACAATTTTACTAAGTTCTGTCTTATTTCTTATTCAGTTTTATTTTTATATTAAAATTGGAAGCGCATTAATTGTTATATTTAATGGTCCAGCGCTTTATCTTTTCTATAAAGTTATAAATGAGGTAGAAGTGAAGAAAAAAGAAATACTTGTTCACAGTATTGCTCCTTTACTTTTTATTTGTTTTTATGCTTTTGAAGTAGATGAGGATGCTCTTTTTTATAATATAGGTTTTCCTGCATTATTTTTCTTTGCCTATGCTATTGCGTGCTTGCGATTTAAGGTGCGTTGTGAGGATGTTGTGTTGAAATCTTGGATTTATTATCACAAAATGTTTCAAATGCATATTGTGGTAACGTTATTACTTTGCTATTTTGAAAGAAGATTTGATTTTATATTCTCATTTGGGACTATCTTTGTATCGGGAGCTTTAACGATTTTCTCTGCTATTATTTCGGTTTTGACATTTTACCATCTCGTTAAAAAGGATCAAAAAATGGTATCTGATGAAGAGGTACTATCGGTAACAGCATTAAGTAAAGAAGATTTGGAAATGATTTCAAAACTGGATACTTTCTTTAAGGAGTCTGATGCTTATTTGGATATGAAATTCGATTTTAATCATTTGATTGAAGAGACGAAATTATCTAGAAAAGATTTGTCGCGTATAATAAAGGTAGGTTTTTACACTAATTTTTATCAACTATTGGCTGAAAAGCGTATTGAAATTGCGAAGCAAAAATTAGAGGTATTAGAGGAGCAATTTACAATAGAAGGAGTGATGCTTGAATGTGGTTTTTCTTCAAAATCAGTATTTAACAAACACTTTAAAAACTTTGTGGGTATGACACCTTCGCAATATTTAATACATAGAAGAGAAAGTAGAGCTTAATTTAATTTTTCTAAAAGATAAAGTAATCCAAATCAATATGTGAGAACGAGGTTCTTGAATATTGATTTGGATTTTTTTTGAATATATTTTTTAAAAACACGAATATGGAGGAGGTTAATAATTATTTGTCCGTTATTTTTTTATCAAATATTCTATTGATGCTACTCAATTATCTAATATTGAGTAATACGTTTCATTGGACCAATCTAAAGTGGCGTTCCTATTTTTCTTTTTATCTTTTTATAGGTTTTCAAGCTTTATATTTATTGTTAAAGCATTTGTTTGTAGAAAAATATTGGGTTTATGTGATTCCTTTTGGTTTATTGTATGGACCTTTTTTTTATTCGTTGTTTCGAGCGTATTATTTTAATGATACTTTTAAAAACAGATACCTTCACATTGTTCCTTTTATTGTTACAACCTTTTTTTCGTTTGTCATTTTACTCAACAGTGAATGGACTTCTATTTATGGAAATATCTACGGAATTTTCTTGCGATTTGTAACTGGAGTTTCCTACTTGTATTACGCCCTGCTTACTATTTATTTTAAAATAAAGTGGAGTAGAACGGCTGTGTTTTCTGAAAAGTATAATATTTCATTGGAACGAGCGATTATTATGTTACTTATTGGGGCTTTTTTACAAATTGGACATGTTGCGAACTATAAGTTATTGGATCAAAATGCTGTTTTTTACTCCGAATTCTTAGAAGCATTTTTTATGATGGTGGTTGCTTGGTTTATAGCGGACCGTTTGCGATCTCCTGATTTTAAAACCCAGTTGCAAACAATAAAGGAGCCGGTACAGTTTGAAACCGATGCAACAGTTAATGTTGAAACGACTGTTGCGAATAAATACCAAAAATCTAAGTTAGATGCGGAGTTTATTCAAGATAATGTTCTGAAAATAGAGGCTTTAGATGATTCTTTCTTTTTGAATCCTGATTTGAAATTAGAAAACTTAGCCGAAGAACTTAAGATTACTAGATACTATCTCACACAGATATTTTCTTTAGGATTTGAAACCAATTTTAATCGATATACCAACCAAAAGCGTTTAAGTTTTGCGGTTTCCTTATTGCTTAATCCGCATTCCGAATTAACTAATGAGGAGATTGCCTTTCAGTCTGGCTTTAATTCTTTACGCACTTTTTACAGATCTTTTGATTTGCAATTTGAGATGACACCTACAAAGTATAAAGAAATACATCTTCCCAAGTAAATTAAGTAAGACAAACCTATATTGATTTTAAAGCTACCTTGTCAAATTATTAAAATGCTATTTTTTAGTATGTTATATGCTGTGTCAAAATGTTAGCGCTTCTGTATTACTAACATTTTGACATCTTTTTTTATGATTATCGAAGCAATTTTGCACTCGGATTTTAATCATACATACAAGAAACGATGCAGTATTTAAAAATTTTGAAAGCAAGGCAACTTTGGCTATTAGTTGCATTTATGCTGAGTCTACATTCAGGCTTTGGTCAAAAGATTGACTTTTGTAATAATGAAGGGGACAAGTTTATCAGTGGTTACCATCAAACGATTGCTAAGACCGCAAATGGTTTTGTGATTTTTGGACAGAGTACAAGTGCAAGTGGGCACGGAAATACATTAAGCCCTTTAGAAATTACTCCTGAAAATGGATTTACGTATCAAGGGACTCCTATTATGGCTACTATGGGTAGTAAGCTATTTTACACACACTATTATTTATTGACAACAAAAGGCTTGTACGCTTGGGGTAATGGACACAGCCCAGGTAGAACAGGCGGAATGCAAAATGAATTTCACAGTGTGGCTTTACCAGCTGGAATTGCACCTGAGAATATTCGTTTTATGACTGCTTCTTATGGAGTGTTGGGTTTACTGACTACATCTGGAGAAGTTTATATTCAAGGACACAAACCTGCTTTATATGGTATTGGAACATCATATAGAACTCTAAACTGGAATAAAGTAGAGAAAGAAGAAGGCGGTGTTTTAAACCGTGTTAAAATGCTAAAAATCCATAGTTCAGGTGCTTTTGTTTATACGGAAGATGGTGATTTTTATACTTGGGGACAAGGAACTTTTTTAGGAAATAATGATGATCCAGAGCTAAGAGGTAAAGCAACCAAAATGACAAAACCTTTTGCTAATGAACCTGCAATGATTGCTGTAACAGGATCAAGTGGAGAGTATGGTGCGCTAAGTTATTATGCTTTAGATCCTATTACGCAACGTGTTTTTGTATTGGGGCGTAATTACTCAGAAGACAATGTAGATTATATAGGTGGTCAATTGGGAGTTGGAGATACAATGGATAGATTGACGTGGGATATTGTAAAAACGGCGGCAGGTGAAGAACTTAAAAACGTAAAATTCATAAACGCTCAAGATAATTCTGAAGGATACCAAAGTGCTGGTGCAATTACTACAGATGGCAAAATTCACCTTTGGGGGGTAAATGAATATAAAATGTTAGGACAAGAAGCAGAGCAAGCTTCTGTTGTATATGCTACGACTCCACCTAGTTTTAAATCTGATTCTGATGCGATTTTCTTAGAAATGGGAGGTCATACTACTATGTATATTGATGCTAATATCGATCGTTTTTGTTATATCGGACACCGAATCGCAGGAAGTATGGGGAATGGTGAAGATCACGAAAGTGAAGAGTTGATTTTCAACTGTAAGGATACTCCCTTAATTGAAGATTTATGTGTG
>JASLDM010000015.1 GCA_030151565.1 Flavobacterium sp.
TTCTAACAACCATCCTTCAGGTATTAATCCATCGAAAAAAGGGAATAGTACCTTGCTATGATAGGTTTCTTCAGATAAAGGTAAAGTCAAACTAATCGGTTTAGGACTAGGTATTCCTAAATAATCTTTATCATAACTAAATGAATAACCGTTATCCCCCTCAAAGAGATAACCCGCTATCTGCTCTTGAAAATATATTTTTGCTTGTCGTGTCATTATTCTCTAGCTTTATCAATTACCCCGACCTCTTTACCAAACAAAGCCAACACATCATTTACTTTATCTAATCGAAGTGTTTTCTTTCCTTGCTCTAAATCACGTACAAAACGTAAGCCTACACCAGCATTGAGAGCCAAATCTTCCTGTGTTAATTTAAGTTCTTTACGTTTATGTTTTACAAACAATCGAATTGAATCCATAACTATACCTTTTATGGTATAAATATACATAAAAAAATAAAACAATATCATATCGGGTATAGTAATAGTGTAAAAAAATAAAACTACATCACTACGGGTATAATTAAATAAACCTTAACTGTATCAAACTCTCATCACATTCCACAAAAAAAGCGTTGTAGTTTGTACCACAACGCTTTTTAATATACTAACTTTCAATACCTTACTTGCCAATGCAAAAATTCGCAAAAATATTCCCAAGCAACTCATCATTGGTCACTTGCCCGGTAATTTCTCCAAAGAAATAAAGAGCTTGACGAATATCGATTGCCATTAAGTCAGCCGATAAATTCGTTTGTAATCCCCATTTCACTTTCTCGATTTCTTCCAATGCTTTAAGCAGTGAATCGTAGTGACGTGTATTGGTAACAATCGTTTCATTATTGCGCAATGCCCCTGTATTCACAAATCCCAAAAGGGCTTGTTTCAACTCCTCGACTCCTTCGTTCGCTTTAGCAGACATCAACATCAAATTCTCGATATTCTCATTGTAAAGCCCAATTTGTTCGTCTGTCAATAAGTCTTTCTTATTACACACCACCAACAGCGGTTTTAGAGGGTATTTATTTTTCAGTTTTTCCAACTCCACTTGAATACTCTCTAGTGATGCTGTATTCAGCTTAGCTCCATCAATCAAATAAATCACGACCTGAGCAGCTTCTATCTTCTCAAATGTCTTTTGAATTCCGATGCTTTCCACCACGTCTTTTGTTTCGCGTATTCCCGCTGTATCGATAAATCGGAAACCAATTCCGTCTATCACTAATTCGTCTTCAATTGTATCACGTGTCGTCCCTGCAATGTCAGAAACAATAGCGCGTTCTTCGTTTAACAAGGCGTTCAACAAGGTGGATTTCCCCACATTAGGCTCTCCAACAATTGCCACTGGAATACCGTTTTTAATAACATTCCCTACAGCAAACGAGTCAATCAAGCGTTTTAATACAAACTCAATACGGTTGATCAATTCCTTAAACTGCGTACGATCTGCGAACTCCACATCTTCCTCAGAAAAATCAAGTTCCAATTCGATCAACGAAGCGAAATTTAGCAACTCCTCACGCAACTTGGCTATTTCACTGGAAAACCCACCACGCATTTGTTGCATAGCAATTTGATGACTGGCCTCGTTATCTGACGCAATCAAATCGGCTACGGCTTCTGCCTGAGATAAATCTAACTTTCCGTTTAAGAAAGCACGCATCGTAAACTCTCCTGCTTGTGCCATTTTCGCCCCTTTACGCAAGCACAGTTGAATGATCTGCTGTTGGATAAACGTGGAGCCGTGACACGAGATTTCAACCGTATTTTCCCCTGTATAAGAATTGGTTCCCTTAAAAAGGGATATCAATACTTGATCCAATACACGATCGCCATCCACGATATGTCCCAAGTGAAGGGTGTGTGTTTTTTGGGTAGTCAAGTCTTTATTTTTAATCGAACGGAAAATGCCGTTTACCAAAGTAATAGCGTCTTTTCCCGATACACGTATAATGGCGATGGCACCAGCTCCTGAAGGCGTTGCTAAAGCAACTATAGTGTCTTGTAGAATCATCGTTTATGGTCTTTAAATATGCGCAAATATACAGTTTTATTTCCTATTCTATCTCCTCCAAACGCCCCTCAATTACCTAGGTAGGCATTCCTTAATTAATATGTTTTCTAAGAGATAGAACTAGATCTTCATTCTTAATTAACTTTGACTGACTCCAACTAATAAGCAACTGTAAACGATCATTACAACCTAACACTACTTAACAATAACCCTATGTACCTATTCTAGAAATACTATTTAGATTACTCACAAAAAATAATAATAAAAACAGTTATAAATGACTTTTTTAAGCAATAATAATTTTTAATACCAGAGGAACTTCTTACCTTTAGGTCAACAAATTTATAATACGATGAAAAAGATTTTATTCCCAACAGATTTTTCCGAAACCGCTAATAATGCTTTGGTTTATGCTTTAAAAATGGCAGACAATCAAAAAGCTGATTTATATGTACTACACGCATACGAAATGCCTGTAATTTCCGCTACTGCGAATCCTGTAATGGTTCAAGATGTGTATAAAACGATCGAATTGGGTAAATTCGAAAACTTTAAAGATCAAGTGCCTCAAATCCGAGATATTGCTGAGAAACACGATCTAGGGCATGTTCCAATGCACTTTATTTTAGAAGAAGGTTTTTTAAATTCAATCATTAAAAAAACTGTAAAAGACGAGCAAATCGATTTAGTGGTTATGGGAACGAATGGGAATTCTGGTTTTGAT
>JASLDM010000156.1 GCA_030151565.1 Flavobacterium sp.
TTCTAAAGTCTTTAATTCGTAAAGTTCCTTTTCGTTGTACATATGTTCAACGTACTTTCTTTTTGCCTCATTGACTGAAATATATTCTTTTTTGTTTTCTAAGATATATTCATGAACAATATTGAAAATTAGTTCTTTAATGCTGTATTGTAGCGTGAACTTTTCTTCATTGATAACTTGGTCTTGTGTTTTACCAAGTAATAATTGTAACATATGTAAGTATGAACCAATGTTTAAGTGTTCAGATTCTTTTGATTTCGCAGTAACTATATTTTTAAGCTCTGTAATATCAGTAGTACAATCGCTATAAAAATTGTTAAGAATTTCATTTATGCTATCAAAGACAGATATGTTATAATAATTTCTTTTGTTAGTAGCAATACTTTCTTTTTCAAGGAAAGCACTAAAAATTCTGTTATCAAAAAAAGCATTGAAATAGAACTTATCATAAAAGACAGAACCTATTCCAAAGGATAAAAGGTTGTTTTTTCCAGGTAAGTTACCAATCATTTTGTATTGATTAGTCATTATAGCAATGAGAAATTCATACAATGCAAAAGATAAATACTCGTGCTTGTATCCCAAGAAAACAGCATTGATGTTTTTATCATCCAATAAAAAAACACTATCTATAATAGGATTTTTTACTCTAACATTCTCAAGAAAAGATAAGTTTGATGTAATTAGCTCTTCTTGTTTAGTAGATAATATACCTGTTCCATCAGATAGTATTACGTAATTTTTAACTATCACTGTACCAAAAGTACCATCAAGCGTGTAATGCTTGACTATATTACTTATGGTTTCAATAATACTTAGGTCTACTTCTAATGCAGAGTAAACAAGATTTACATTAATATAAGTGTATTGTAAATCTTTAAACAATACATTAATGATAGTAATTAAGTCATTATATGCATTGGCAATAAAAATATGGTTATTTGTTAGCTTATCATCTTCTTTATCAGGTAGTCTGTAATTTATAAACTGATGTGTAGTTTTATCAAATACATCAAATTGTATTTCGTTTTCTATATCAATGGAGTAGAAAGACATAAGCTGTGGAAACAAAATCTCACGAGTATGGAAAATACTCGCAAGATTTTGAACACAAATTGTCCCATCTTTTCCAATTGCTATGTTAATGCAAGGACTAATCATAAAGTGTCAATGTTATTGTAAAACTTTTGTAACAAAATTAATTTCATTTCTTATTAAGTCAGCAACTTTACTGTAAATAGGTTTTTTTAAATCATCATTATTTATATTTATCTGAGCATATTTCTCTCGGTAGTTAGTTTTTATATCAGTGATAAGTGCATTACTTTGTTGTTCACCATCTTGTGCTTGTTTTGCTTCAATACTACTAATGATTTCATCAATAAATTTGCCTCTTTTAAATATGTCAAATGACTCATCTCTATATTCAGATAGTTCAAGCCAATAATCATCTAAAGCATCACCTTGATCAATCGAATAGACTTTATATTTATTGGTGTTTGAATCTAATTTAATAAGATCATAACATAAGGCTAAAACCCAAGCTTGTAGGCTATTGTCTTCTTTTTTAGCTGGCCAAATTGAGAAGTTTGTTCGTTCCATTTTTGTTAGCCAATTTTTATCAATATGGTAAATCATCGAGTTTGAATTCTCTTTGATTTTATCGTGGTCTTTAGCATATCCATCTACATCCAAGACTCCAAAAATAGGAGAAGCAGCTTCCATTCTATAGCAAATAACTTTATTGTGAATTCCTGTAGAAACGTACTCTATATTTTGATTTTGAACTAAATGTTTAAAAGAGTCTTTGAAAGTAGAGTTAGCAGTAGGTAATCCAATAACGAAATAATCAAATAATTGTTGGCCTACTGCATATCCTTTAGAGCTTTGTTGCCATAAGGCATGAGATTTAGCAATAAGTTTATTCGCTATTTCATTTGTCTTTTCAGGAGATAATTCCCTTAAAACGTCGTCAATTGATTTATTTGTAAATGCTACTGCTTTTGGCAATCCTTTTGTATATTTCCAGAATATCTTTTCAATTTGCTCATTTTTGAATGTTTCAAAAGATAACATACCATTATCATGAGTATCACTAAATGTAGCTATGAAATCGGGAATTAAAAAATCTCCATCATTAGCATATGTCTTGTTCAAATCTTCTTTGTGTAGATCAATGATAAATGTTTTTTGTTTTTCATTCGTAGAGTTAATCATACTGTTAACGATACTTGTAGCACTATCCTTAACTTGTGTCAATTTACTAATAAGCGTGGAAATAGTTACTTGATAATCATTTACCTTTTCAATTAATTTCGTTAAAAATTGCTTGGCGAAAACACGCCTTTTAATTTCATTAATAGTAATTGCTTGTCGATTGACTAAATCACCTAAGCCTTCCTTGCTTTCATTTATAGATGATTTCTTTAAAAATGACGCTAATCCTGTTGATATGTTTTGTAAACTCTCAATTTCATTCTTAATAGCATTTTCGTTATTTTGTTTTTCTTTAATAAAGCTTTCTTCTTCTTCGTCCATCTCACCAAAGAAAATAGTAAGCTGTTCTTTTAAATCACTTAAGAAATGTTTGACGTTACCAATACCATGATTAGCATTTAATGATTTTGTAATGAATATCTTTAATTGAGAAGAAACATCACTATATTTTGTTTTTTCATTTGAAGTGATAGTTTGTTCAGCCGTTTTTTCTACACTATTTAGATAAGCTTTAATTTGATTGGTTAAGTCAGTGATATCATCAATATTAGGGAATTGGTTTTGAGGATTTTTATTTAATAATGCATTAATAAGATTGTCATTACCATTGTTCTCTCTAATATTTACAGCAGGATTGTCTATAAAGGCTGAAGCGAGAGGTTGCGCATTAGAGTTTTCAGATAATAAGTTACTTATCATATTTCCATAAACTCTTCTTGCATAAATATTTCCAAGTGTATTTCCGTCATAATACAATTCACTAACTCCCATACCACATGCCCAAGCACGTTTATTAAGAATGTCTAATTGACCACCTGCTAAAACAGTTAAAACATTATCGTATACACTGTTAACATTAGCACTTAACTCACTTGCGCCTGTAAACATAGCAAGTCCAATTTGTTCCGAAATATCTGAAATATGGTTTACAACTGCACCGCTGGTATTTTTATTACCTATTGTAAATAAAATATCAAAAGGATTTTCTGTAACAGGAATTATTTGTTGATTTAGATTGATTGATAACCCGAAGTTGTGTACATCTTTGCTCATTAAATAGTCTAAGTCCTTTAAAGCTCCATAGCTATTAGGTCTTGTATTTGCCATAGAAATACCTTGTTGCATTGCATTAAATACATCAGGTAATACCGCAAATCCGATAGACTTAATTTCATTATTACCTCTTAAAGCGTGTTTAACTAAATAAACCGTATCAATAAAAGTTCCGCTCCCAGTACCACCTGCAATTGAAAACACAAAGTTAATTTCAATTCCTGCGTCTTTAGGAATGAATTTGTTTTGGTTCGCTATATCTATATTTTGAATAGCATTAATTTTAGTTTGGACAGCATTCATAATGTTGGTTTGATTGAAATATGTACCAAAACGACCATTTGTTCTTACTTGACCGGCACCTTGCGATAAATTTCTTAAGGCGTACTCATTTTCTTGAGGCATCCAATCAAAAATAGTTTCCTTATTGATTTGATATGCAGCAGCAGCACCTTGTACACCAATGTGAATGATTTCAGAGGGAGTGAATGAAACTTTTTCATCTTTATTAATATGAATATCTAATATATTATCTCTCATAATTGTTTTCTCACCTGTGCTTATGTCTGTGTCAATCGCTAGAAATCCGATCATAGGAGGTACCTCGCCATATGTATCTAAAAATCTCTTTTTAGTATGTAATAGTGCTTGTGCTCCAGTTCCTCCTAATCCAATGAATAAACTTCTTTTTAGAATATGTGCCATAGTTTATAAGTATGTAATAGTTAATTTTTCGTTAGTATTATTATTTGTAATCTCATAAATAATCCCTTTTTCAAAAGTTGTGGTAAAGGGCTCTATGCTATAATGACCTCCTGTTCTAATTCTAATTTTACTTTTCACACTTGGAGTAAAGTATATAGGATTGGTGAAGAAATCATTAGTAATTGTTGTTCTTTTTCCTTGAAATATTTTATTAAACACCCCTTGTTTATGTTTTTTATTGGTAAAAACTAATTCAATATTATTTTTAATATTTACGTTTTTAAAGAAAGGTTGTTGAATTGTAATTTGTCCTTTACCCATTCTTTTGAAAATAATAGGTCTTAACATTAACAAATAAATAAATAGGCAAGCAGCTGTTATAGCTAATGCCCAAAGTAAGAAAACTTTCAAGGGATTCATCTGAATTTCTTGAGTAGCTGACCATTTGTAAATATTAGTGTTTGTTGGGTTTTCGATATCATTTACACGATCAAGATTGTGATCTGAAATTGTAATATATCCAAAAAAATCAGTATTAATTTGGATTGGAATTACTAATTTTAAGTTGATAGTATCCCCAGCTTTATTTGTTGAATTTAAAATTATCTTACCATCTGGGATTGGAGTATCATTTACTAAAAAATGGTAAGGAGCTTTATTTTTAATTAGTTCATTTTCTCCATTATTTAAGGTTATTGTAACGGATGAATTAGATTCAGTTGCCCAATTATTAAATGAATACACAAAAGATTTTTGTAATGTATCATTTCGAGCATCTTTCCAAAGAAATTTTTCATAAGAAATTGACTTCCCAAAATGGGAGGTAGATAAATTTTCATCTTCTTTTGATTTTTTACAACCATATAAAGTTGTAATAAGAAGTAAAAAGCAAACAAGTTTATGTTTATATATAGTCATAGTTACCTTAATTAAATAATTTAAAAACACCTTGAAATAAAGAATTCTATCTTATTATAAAACCATTTTAAAAGACTTTTATAATAAAGACTTATTTTGATTTGAGGTAAACATAAATAACTATTTTATTTATTTAATACGGAAAACCGTAAACGCTTTTTTTTTTAAGTCTTTGAAAACAGAAAATATTAACGGAAATCTTTTAGTTAATTGTCAGAAAATAGAAATGAACCTTTTGAATATATTGAATTTTGGTATAATAAAAAGCGTAGACATTCACATTTAGGGTATTTAACGATAGAAGAAT
>JASLDM010000034.1 GCA_030151565.1 Flavobacterium sp.
TTTCAATTTTTTAGAACTATCAGTTTTGACTGTAAACAACTAATAAAACAAAATAGTACCCTCTTTTTCATAGCAATTCTCAAAGAGTAACCTTTAGTTCTAGTATTAAGACACGACTAATGGGATAAAGTCACTTAAAAAGTATATTTTTTTTAAAAATATTAGACCTCCATTCACAAAAAAAGAATCAAAACAATAAGAATCAAATAATTACATCTAAAGAATAAAACACTAATAAAGATAAAATACCTGTTGTTTTTTTGCCGATGTAGTCAAAAAACAAAATACACAAGATTTTAAACCATTCAAATTCATTATAGATTGCGTTTACTATATTTTTCCTATTTTTACCTAAACTACAATTCAATGAAAAATAGCGTTTACGGTTTTGTATTGCTGCTACTCGTTTTACTTGGTTCTTGTCGTAAGGATTTTGACTTCGAACCCAGTACAGGACAGTTGGCTTTTTCTAAAGACACCGTTTATTTAGATACCGTTTTTACCAATGTAGGTTCGAGTACCTATACGTTAAAAGTATATAACCGTTCCAACAAGAACATTCAAATCCCACAGATTCGATTAAAAAATGGAGCTGATTCTCAATACCGCCTATTGGTAGATGGCTTGTCTGGAAAAAGTTTTGATAAAATGGAGTTACTCGCCAAAGACAGTATGTTTGTCTTTATTGAAACAACCATAGATTACGATAAATTCAAAAACGACGATGGCGCCTACCTCTATACCGATATGCTTGAATTTACATCTGCCAATGCCACCCAAGCCATCCCTTTGGTGACCTTGGTCCGCGATGCTCATTTTTTATACCCGTATAAAGGAGCTGATGGTGTGACGGAATCCTTACCGATTGGCGAGGAACACATTCACGGTTTTATGCTTTCCGACAACGATCCTATTCGCGGAAACACCTTGCATTGGACTGCCGACAAACCTTATGTGATTTATGGTTACGCGGGTGTGCCGAAAAATAAAGAACTAGTGATTGACCCGGGGGCTTCCATTTACTTTCACGAAACTTCAGGTATACTTGCTGCCGAAAAAGCGACGATTACTGCTAAAGGAACTTTGGAGCATCCGATTCTTTTTCAAGGGGATCGACTGGAGTATTCCTTCCGCTATACACCAGGACAATGGGGTACCATTTGGATGACACCCGATAGCGAAGGCCATTTTGAATACGTAACCCTAAATAACCCTACAATTGGTTTATACATCAACAAGAATAAAAATACAGTAGTGCTAAACAATGTACAGATCTACAATGCTGCACAATATGGTATTCTAGCACAAACCGCTAGCCTTTCGGGACAAAACGTAGTGATTGGTTCTGCAGGAATAGCTTCTTTAGCTTGTAGCTATGGCGGTTCGTATGAGTTTATTCACAGCAGTTTTGTCAATTTATGGAACAAACCCAACCATACAGCCGTTTGGATTGACGATGCCGATGGGAGTGCTCCATATCGCTTGACAAAAGCTACCTTTGCCAATTGTCTCTTATACAGCAATGCAAACGAAAGTTTGATCCTAAAGTCTGCAACAGGCTTACAAAGTGACTTTAACCTCTATTTTGATTCTAATTTCATTAAATTCTACGATTATAGCAACCGTCAATACGGCGTGTTCCCTTACAATTTTGAACAACCCAATCGCTTTGCCAACAACAGCATTGCACGCAACACGAAAGATTTTCCGCTGTTTTTTAACGATCCTTCAAAAAATCGCTTCGAAATCACCGATAAAGCTACCGCTGTCCTAGGAAAAGGAAATCCGTTTTACACCGCTAAATCTCCAAGAGATCTCTTGGGAAAAGACCGCCTAACCGCACCAGATTTAGGGGCTTACCAACATATTTTACATCCTGAAGATTAATTTTTAAATTGAGGATTTTTAGACTATTTTTGCAAATTACAACAACAACTAATACATAACGCAATGATTCATTTCTTCGAAAACCCTTCGAAAAAGTATTATGCTGTTCAGGTTCTCAACGAACTCAGCAACGAGGATATCTCAAAGCTTAATTGGCTTTTTGGCAATGCGCAACATTTAAACCAAACTACGGTAACTGCTGCATTTGTAGGACCTAGAGCAACAATGATTACGCCTTGGAGTACCAACGCAGTAGAAATTACTCAAAATATGGGGATCCAAGGAATCCTTCGTATCGAAGAGTTTACTACCGCTGAAACAACTACAGATTTTGATCCGATGTTGCTTCAGAAATACGAAACGCTAGATCAAGATATTTTCAAGATTGAAGTACAACCACAACCGATTGTAGCTATCGACGATATCGCGGCTTACAACCAACAAGAAGGTTTGGCACTGAACCAAGAAGAAATCGACTACTTGAATGCACTTGCAACTAAATTAGGTCGTAAACTTACAGACTCAGAAGTTTTTGGATTTTCTCAAGTGAACTCAGAGCACTGTCGTCATAAAATATTCAACGGAACTTTTGTAATTGACGGAGAAGAAAAACCAACGTCTTTATTCAAATTAATCCGCAAAACATCAGAAACAAATCCTAACGATATCGTTTCTGCATACAAAGATAACGTGGCTTTTGTTAAAGGACCACGCGTAACCCAGTTTGCCCCTAAAACAGCAGACCAACCTGACTTTTACCAAGAGCAAGAATTTGACTCGGTAATTTCATTAAAAGCAGAAACGCACAACTTCCCTACTACGGTAGAACCGTTTAACGGAGCTGCTACAGGTGCAGGTGGTGAAATTAGAGACCGCTTGGCTGGAGGTCAAGGTTCATTGCCATTGGCAGGTACGGCAATTTACATGACGTCGTATTCGCGTTTGGAAGAAAACCGCCCTTGGGAACAAGCAATGGACGAACGCGATTGGTTATACCAAACGCCTATTGATATTTTAATCAAAGCCTCTAACGGAGCTTCTGACTTTGGTAACAAATTTGGACAACCGTTGATTACAGGTTCTGTACTGACTTTTGAACACGAAGAAGATGCTCGTAAATTAGGTTTTGACAAAGTGATCATGCAAGCGGGTGGTATTGGATACGGAAAACGTGACCAAGCGATCAAACATACCCCTAAAACAGGAGATGAAATCGTTATTTTAGGTGGTGAAAACTATAGAATTGGTATGGGTGGTGCTGCGGTATCTTCTGCAAATACAGGGGCTTTTGGCTCAGGTATTGAGTTGAACGCAATTCAACGTTCCAATCCAGAAATGCAAAAAAGAGCTGCTAACGCAATTCGCGGTATGGTAGAAGCTATGGAAAACCCTATCGTTTCTATTCACGATCACGGAGCTGGTGGTCACTTAAACTGCTTGTCTGAATTGGTTGAAGAAACTGGAGGACGTATCAATTTGGATCACCTACCTGTAGGAGACCCTACCCTTTCTGCCAAAGAAATCATTGGTAATGAATCACAAGAACGTATGGGCTTGGTGATCGGACAGAAAGATATCGATACTCTAAAACGCATTGCGGAACGCGAACGTGCACCGATGTATGAAGTTGGAAAAGTAACAGACGATCACCGCTTTACAATCACTTCTGAAACAACTGCCGCTACACCAATGGACTTTGCTTTGGAAGACATGTTTGGAAGTTCTCCAAAAACAATTATGGACGACAAGCGCATCGAACGTACTTATGACGAATTAACCTATACCACTTCGGCACTTCCTACGTATTTAGATCAATTGTTGCAATTAGAAGCTGTAGCTTGTAAAGATTGGTTGACAAATAAAGTAGACCGTTGTGTGGGTGGACGCGTTGCAAAACAACAATGTGCAGGACCACTTCAATTGCCTTTGAATAACCTAGGAGCTATGGCTTTGGATTATAAAGGTAAAGAAGGAATTGCTACAACCGTTGGGCACGCTCCTATTGTGGCTTTAATCGATCCAAAAGCAGGAAGTAGAAATGCAATAGCAGAGTCGTTATCAAACTTGGTTTGGGCTCCCTTAAAAGAGGGATTACAAAGTGTTTCCCTTTCAGCAAACTGGATGTGGGCGTGTAACAACCCAGGAGAAGATGCTCGTTTATATGACGCTGTAGCTGCTTGTTCTGAATTTGCTATTGAATTAGGAATCAATATTCCTACTGGAAAAGACTCCCTTTCCATGAAACAGAAATATCCAAACGACGAGGTAATCGCACCTGGAACCGTTATTATTTCTGCTGCAGGAAACTGTAACGACATTACTAAAATTGTAGAACCTGTATTGAAAAAATCAGCGGGATCTATCTATTATATCAATCTTTCTAAAGATACCTTTAAATTAGGAGGTTCTTCTTTTGCTCAAATCTTGAATAAGATCGGTAATGAAGCACCTAGCATCAAAGATGCAGCCTATTTCAAAAAAGCGTTCAACGCGGTTCAACAATTGATTCGCGACGGGCATATTGCTGCTGGTCACGATATTGGAAGTGGTGGTTTAATAACAACACTTCTTGAACTTTGTTTTGCAGATGTAGCATTAGGAGCGGCTTATGACTTAACGGCTTTAGGAGAGCAAGATACCATCAAAGCGGCATTCAATGAAAACATCGCTTTAGTTGTACAAGCACAAAATGATGCAGCTTTTGAAGCAGCTATCCAAACTTCAGGAATCGAAGCGGTGAAAATCGGTACGGTTTCTAACGAAGCGAAAATCAGCTTGAAAAACGGAGAAGACACCTTTGCTTTTGACGTAGAAACAGTGCGTGATACTTGGTATAAAACATCGTTTTTATTAGACCAAAAACAATCTAAAAACGGAACGGCAAAAGAACGCTTTACCAATTATAAAAAACAACCTTTACGCTTTGACTTCCCTGCACAATTCGACGGGAAGAAACCTGTATTTGACGCAGCGAAACCAAGACCGAAAGCAGCTATTATCCGTGAAAAAGGAAGTAACTCGGAACGCGAAATGGCCAATGCTATGTTCTTAGCTGGATTTGACGTAAAAGACGTACACATGACCGACTTAATCTCAGGTAGAGAAACTCTTGAAGACATCCAGTTTATTGGAGCTGTTGGTGGGTTCTCAAACTCCGACGTATTAGGTTCGGCTAAAGGATGGGCGGGTGCTTTCTTATACAACGAAAAAGCAAACACAGCCTTGAAAAACTTCTTCAAACGTGAAGATACTATGTCTGTGGGAATCTGTAACGGATGTCAGTTGTTTATGGAATTGGAGTTAATCCATCCAGAGCACACTGTACACGGAAAAATGTTGCATAACAACTCTCAAAAACACGAGAGCAACTTTACTTCAGTTACGGTTCAGGAAAACAACTCGATCATGCTTTCTTCATTAGCAGGAAGTACTTTAGGGGTGTGGATTTCACACGGAGAAGGTAAATTTAACTTACCAGAAGCAGAAGCAAACTACAATATTGTAGCAAAATATGCCTATACGGAGTATCCAGCTAATCCAAACGGATCTGACTATGATACCGCGATGTTGTGTGACACCACAGGTCGCCATTTGGTGATGATGCCACATATTGAGCGTTCGATATTCCAATGGCATTGGGCAAATTATCCTGAAGGAAGAAACGATGAAGTTTCTCCTTGGTTAGAAGGATTTGTAAATGCAAGAAAATGGATTGAAGCTCAATCTAAATAAACATAAAGCCAGATTTTAACAGATCTGGCTTTTTTTTATTCAAAAAAGAACTATTTAGATTGTATTTAAATAGTTTTTCCTATTTTTGTTTTTATTAACTTAAAAAAAGAAAAAGAAATGGATCAAGAGTATCAAAACTTTGACAGTGCTGCGGTAGCTGGAGTGTCAACATTTTTCCTACTATTTTATTTGGCTTTCATCGTAGTACTTATTGTTGCGATGTGGAAAACCTTTGAAAAAGCAGGTAAACCAGGATGGGCTTCTATAATCCCAATCTACAACACCATCGTAATTTTAGAAATTATCGGAAAACCAATTTGGTGGTTCTTATTGTTATTTATTCCTTTTGTAAACATTGTAATCGGTATTATGATTATGAATGGAATATCTAAAAGCTTTGGAAAAGGAACCGGATTTACATTAGGTTTAATTTTCTTAACGCCTATTTTCTTCTTAATCCTTGGATTTGGAGATGCAAAATACATTGGGCCAGTTGAAGATCCTAACTTCGCAGGACCAAATGATTCAAACGATTTTATTCAAAAATTCTAATGAATTAACAGCATAAAAAAATCCCACAACTTTTGTTGTGGGATTTTTTTTATACCTAAACGTATCCTATTCTTAAAACTGGAAATAAATAAACGGCTGTGGTCCTGCTGATGCTGTGGCATAAACAATCCAAAACACAAATCCAAGAATACACGCCTTAACCACCATAGGCATTGCATTAAACACTTCTTGAAGCCCTTGCATCCAACGCTTGGGAATAAAGTGCCATACAAAACCAATCAAGATTAATAAGAACGCATTTTTATATCCAGCAATCAAAATCATCCATTGATCGATATCGACTTCTAATTTAGAAATGTTGTTGATCACATCCAATGCCAAGTCAAAAGAACGGGCGCGGAAAAAGATCCAACAAAAGGCCACAAAATGGAATGTAAGCACCACAGAGAACACTTTCCATACCACATTAGGTTCTTTGCCTTTTGCTCTTGGAAACAGCTCCATAATCATTTTATGAACCGCTAAAGCTACTCCGTGCAAAGCTCCCCAAACGATAAAGCGCAAACTTGCACCGTGCCATAAACCTCCAAGCAACATCGTGGTTAGCAAGTTGAAATTGGTAAATAAGTTTTTCTTTTTATCCTTAGTAAAGATGATCGTACACGCAAATACCACACAAGACGCCAAAGCGATGATTAAAGGAATAATACTATCCGACAGATAGTAAATCCCCCATCCTAAAATACCTACGAAAAACAAGGCAGGAAATAAAAACCCCGCAAAAGTTCCCTTGCGGTTCCCTCCTACAGATATATACAAGAAATCTTTCAACCAAGTAGAAAGCGAAATATGCCATCTTCTCCAAAACTCGGTAATCGAAGTCGATTGATACGGAACATCAAAGTTGATCGGTAAGCGATAGCCCAAGAGCAAAGCAATACCAATAGCCATATCCGAATATCCAGAGAAATCACAGTAAATTTGAATGGCATATCCATACGAAGCCATTAAGTTTTCAAAAGCACTATAACTGTTTGGCGCATCAAATACACGGTCTACAAAGTTGATGGAAATATAGTCCGAGATAACCGCCTTTTTCA
>JASLDM010000075.1 GCA_030151565.1 Flavobacterium sp.
AGTAATCGTTTTTAAGATAAAGAGTCGTTTTTTGGGTATCTTTATTTGTATCTTATTTCGCAATGCTACATTAAAAAAAGCCCAAAAAAATGTATCATTCCTTTGGGCTAATTCAAATTTTTACCTTTGTATTTATTAAGCTGATTTTAGAAAAGAAGTAAACTCAATGTTCCTGATTTACCTATTTAATGTTGCTTATTTGTCAAATATTTTTTTGAATAAACCTCTAGCTTTTTTGGTTAATTCGTCTTCATTTTGAGTTTTTGTAGCTTCTTTTGATTTAGAATTCGATTTAGGTGTAGCACTCGTATTCGATTTTGTTTTGTCTTGTGACCCAAATACATCTTTTAATAAGCTAGTAGACCTAGAATCTCCCATATTCGAACGGATATTACGCTCTTCAACTGCAATCATTTTGAAAACACCAGCCATAGTCTGTTCTGTAACATAGTTTGTTATATCTGTATTAACAGGTGTAACTAATGGAAGTGAATTGTAATTTGTGAAGATAGTATTCCAGATTTGGTCAGCACCTACGTTTTCAAGGGAATTCTGAATTACTGGAGAAAATTTATTATATAAACTTTTTGAAGTGGCTTGTTGTAAATAATCTGTAGCCGCTTGTTCATTGCCTAATAAAATGTTCTTGGCATCATTAAATGAGATATTCTTTACGGCATCTATAAAGATAGGTGTTGCTTCTTTAACGGCTTCTTCTGCAGCTCTATTTAAAACTAATAAACCTTGATCGGCAATATTGTCCATACCCATTTTTCGAAGGGTCTGATCAACTTTTTGAACCTCTTTAGGAAGGAGTATTTTAACTAAATCATTTTTAAAGAAACCATCTTTTTGAGTAAGCTTGACAACTTGTTTGTCAATTCCATTTTCTAAAGCTTCTTTAAGTCCTTTGGCAACTTTGTCTTGGCTTAAATTAATTATGGAATTTGAAATGTTTTGAGCATAAGATTGTTCTACTAATGCTACATTAAGTAGGGAAATTAGCGCAAGGCTAACCATCGTTTTTTTCATTCTAGATTATTTATATGAATAAAAAACTCCTAAAGGTTAGGAGTTTTTATGTTATCGTTTTTTATATTTTCCGTTTAATTGTACGGGGATACTATCGCATAGTTGTAACAAATCATCTTTGTTTTCCAAGTCCTTTGTTTTAAGATGTGCAAACTCATCTGAGAACATGACTATTAAATCTCCATTTACCTCTTTTTTAGCAGTTTTAATTGGAAAGCTTAATTCTTGGTTCTTTAAATCAACAACACCTCTAACTTTAAAACTACATGTATCAGTAGGACTTATAGCTGCATAGGTAAGTTGATAATCATTTTTCTTTATTTCCTTTATGTTTAAGGTTTTGTAATGCTCATTAAGGGTATCTCCTTGAATATACATCCCTAAAATATCTTCTAAAATTAAAGATTGTTTTAAGGTAAGTAAATAGTCATTAGCAAGTTTCCCTTTTACTTCTGTTTGGTCTGCACCAACTCGGGCAAGTGTGCTTCCTGACTTTATTTTGTAAAACTCTTTATTTCCATCAAATTTAACTTCAAACACTGAATCTTTGAGTTTCCAGGTTCCAATATACTGTTCAAGATCTTCTCCTTTGCTACGGTAAAATACAGTTTTAGTAAGTGTACTATCGGCATTTAAACCAAGAGTAGTTTCAATACCTGGACAATCTCCGCAAGGAAGTAGCCCATAATATTTTTGACTAAATAAGCTATCTAAAACTTCCGTTTGAATAACAACTGGTGCAACTACTTCTTTTTCTTTACAAGATGAAAGGGTTGCTAAAATTAAAGTCGATAAGAGAAAAGGGTTTCTAAAGTTCATCTGGTATAAAACTAAAATTGATTTATAATATGCAAAAATAAGACCACTTTTTAAAATTACTAATCTTATTTGAATTAATATAGTAAAATCCTTAAATAAAAATATTTATTTTGTATAAAAATTGACCTCTTCTTTAAGCGCTAGTAATGCTAAAGTCGCCGAAACTTTTTTTGAAGATAGATCTTTACTTATTAATTCTTTTCTTAAAGAATTTGGATCTGAATAAGTACTCATTGCTGTTGTCTGTTGAATTTCAGAGATAATAGCATTTTTAACACTTGATATAATATTCCAAAGTTCATTTGAAATATAAATTTGCTGCGATAAATTATATTCAAATTCTTGTTCAATGTGCTGAATCAATAAAACTTGATATGCATTTTTATCTGTTGAAACAGGTGCTACTCTTAAAACTAGTTTTTTTAAATCGATTCGTTCAAGTAGAATTGCAAAACGCTCATAGGCTTGTAATTTGATAGGCAACATCTCGTCCGACTTTTTGTGCTGAAGTAAGAAAGCATCTTTTTTAGATTGTCTATTTAAGAGTTCTGAAAAATAAATATATGAGATCGCTGCAGTTACAAGTGCAGGGATCGTATAGGCAATTAGCTGTAATATAAAATCAAATTTCATTTTTATAGATTATAATAAAATGCTAAAATAAAGAATAAATTTGATGCAAGTCAACAAGTTTTTAAAAGCTTAAAAACTTGTTATAAAGCGTTAGGAGTAGTAATTTTGATTTTTTTGGAAAACCCTGTTATGGAAAACTATATTAATCAGTTGAATGAAGCGCAAAGAGCGCCTGTGTTACAGAAAGATGGCCCAATGATTGTGATTGCTGGTGCTGGTTCTGGTAAAACGCGTGTATTGACTTTACGTATTGCTTATTTGATGCATCAAGGTGTAGATGCATTTAATATTCTTGCATTAACGTTTACCAATAAGGCTGCCCGGGAAATGAAAAGTAGAATTGCACAAATTGTAGGGAATAGTGAGGCCAAAAATCTTTGGATGGGAACGTTTCACTCCGTTTTTGCTAGAATTTTACGTTCAGAAGCCGATAAGTTGGGGTATCCAAGTAATTTTACTATTTACGATTCACAAGATAGTGCTCGATTAATTAGTCAGATTATCAAAGAGATGCAATTGGATCGAGATGTGTATAAGCCAAAACAAGTGCTTGGGCGTATTTCGTCCTATAAAAATAGCTTAATTACGGTAAAGGCATATTATGAAAATGCCGAATTGCAAGAAGCTGATGCTATGAGCAAAAAACCACGTATGGGAGAGATTTATCAAAATTATGTGGAGCGTTGTTTTAAGTCTGGAGCTATGGATTTTGACGATTTATTGCTTAAAACTAATGAACTTTTGACTCGTTTTCCAGATGTTTTGGCAAAATATCAAGATCGTTTTCGTTATATTATGGTGGATGAGTATCAAGATACCAATCACTCTCAGTATTTAATTGTTAGAGCTTTATCTGATCGTTTTCAAAATATTTGTGTAGTAGGAGATGATGCGCAAAGTATTTATGCGTTTCGAGGAGCGAATATTAATAATATTTTGAACTTTCAAAAAGATTATGACAATGTAGAAACTTATCGATTGGAGCAAAATTATCGTTCTACACGAAATATTGTTGAAGCGGCTAATACGATTATCGATAAGAATAAAGTAAAATTAGATAAAGTAGTTTGGACACAAAATGATTTCGGCCCGAAAATTAAAGTACATCGATCTTTGACCGATGGGGAAGAAGGACGTTTTGTTGCTACTACTATTTTTGAAGAAAAAATGCAAAATCAAAAAAACAATGGAGATTTTGCTATTTTATATCGTACCAATGCGCAATCTCGTGCCATGGAGGACGCTTTGAGAAAGAAGGATATTCCATATAGAATTTATGGAGGATTATCTTTTTATCAACGCAAAGAGATTAAAGACGTATTATGTTACTTGCGATTAATTATCAATCCAAAAGACGAGGAAGCTTTAGTACGTGTAATTAATTACCCAGCGCGAGGAATCGGAACGACAACTTTGGATAAACTGACAATTGCTGCGAATCATTACAAACGATCTATTTTTGAAGTGATGGAGCATATTGATAAAATTGATTTAAAAATAACTGCAGGAACTCGAAATAAGTTATCTGATTTTGTAACAATGGTTAAGAGTTTTCAAGTATTGGAACAAACGCAAGATGCGTATCAATTGACGGAACATGTTGCCAAGAAATCAGGACTTGTTCAAGAATTACGAAAAGATACTACTCCAGAAGGGATAACCCGTATGGAAAACATTGAGGAATTATTGAATGGTATTAAAGATTTTATTGATGGACAGAAAGAGGTAGATGGAGCAAGAGGCGCGTTGTCTGAGTTTATGGAAGATGTAGCTTTAGCGACTGATTTGGATAATGATACAGGAGATGACGATCGCGTTGCATTAATGACGATTCACTTGGCAAAAGGACTTGAGTTTCCTACAGTTTTTTGCGTAGGCATGGAGGAAGATTTGTTTCCTAGTGCAATGAGTATGAATACGCGTAGCGAATTGGAGGAGGAGCGTCGTTTGTTTTACGTAGCCTTAACACGTGCAGAGCATCAAGCTTATCTAACCTATGCACAATCGCGTTATCGTTGGGGAAAATTAGTAGATAGTGAGCCTTCTCGTTTTATTGAAGAAATTGACGATCAATATTTGGAGTATTTAACGCCTGCCGAAACTAATTATAAATATAAACCACGTATCGATAGTGATATTTTTGGAGATGTAGACAAGTCAAAATTACGTTTGCGTAAACCTGTGGCAGGAACTCCGCCAGCTTATTTAAAAGAAGAACCCGAACAGGATTTGAATATTCGAAAACTAAAGCCTATGAGTTCAGGATCGAATACTACTAAAAATGTTGATTTTGGATTACAAGTAGGGCAAGCTGTCATGCATGAACGTTTTGGTAAAGGAGTTATCTTAAATTTAGAAGGTGCTGGTGCAGATAAAAAAGCAGAAATACGATTTGATGTCGGTGGTATTAAAAAACTATTGCTTCGCTTTGCGAAATTGCAAATATTATCGTAACTTGAATTTATCTAAAAAACAAAAATATTATGGCTAAGTTCCTAAAGATTTATCCTGAAAATCCCAATGAAAAAGAAATTGACAAAGTTGTCAAGGTCTTAAAAGAAGGAGGTTTGGTAATCTATCCGACCGATACCGTTTATGGTTTGGGGTGCGATATAACCAATTCGAAAGCTTTAGAAAAAATTGCTAAGATTAAAGGGATAAAATTAGACAAGGCGAATTTTTCGTTTGTTTGTCACGATATTAGTGATATTTCGGGATATATTAAGCAAATAGACACAGCGACATTTAAAATTCTTAAAAAGTGTTTACCAGGACCTTATACTTTTATTTTACCAGGTAATAATGAGCTGCCTAAGGAATTTAAAAAAAAGAAAACTGTTGGAATCCGAGTTCCAGATAATATTATAGCTCTCGAAATAGTAAAGAAGCTAGGGAATCCAATTGTATCTACGTCCATTTATGATGAAGATGAACTTTTAGAATATACCACAGATCCGGAACTTATTTTTGAAAAATGGCAAAATAAAGTCGATTTAATTATTGATGGCGGTTATGGCGATAATCAAGCATCAACAATTATTGATCTTTCGGGTAACGAGCCAGAAGTGCTTCGTGAAGGCAAGGGAAGTCTGGATATTTTTTAAATACAAATACTTAAATAACATAATTATATAATTCAAAGTAAACGTTCTGATAACAACATAAGGGGAAAATAATTAGGGTTTTTCATTATGAATTGTTATTTTTGTAACTGTTTATATTAAAAGCTAAACGTATCACACTATGAATTTACACGAATTTCAAGGTAAAAAAATATTAGCAAGCTACGGAGTAAGAGTACAACGTGGTTTAGTTGCTAACAATGCTGAAGAAGCTGTAGAAAAAGCAAAACAACTTACAGACGAGACTGGAACTAGCTGGTATGTAATAAAAGCTCAAATCCATGCAGGAGGTAGAGGTAAAGGAGGAGGCGTTAAGTTGGCCAAAAATTTAGAGGAAGTTAAAGAAATTGCTGGTAATATTATCGGAATGGATTTAATTACTCCACAGACTCCACCACAAGGTAAAAGAGTTAATCGCGTATTAGTTGCTGAAGATGTTTACTATCCAGGTGAAAGTGAAACTTCAGAGTTTTATATGTCAGTACTTTTAGATAGAGCTAAAGGTCGTAATATGATTATGTATTCTACTGAAGGTGGAATGGATATTGAAGAGGTTGCTGAAAACACACCTCACTTAATCTTTAAAGAAGAAGTTGATCCTGCTGTTGGACTTCAAGGATTCCAAGCTCGTAGAATTGCTTTCAATTTAGGGTTGTCTGGAAATGCTTTCAAAGAAATGGTAAAATTCGTTGATGCTTTATATAGAGCATACATCGGAAGTGACTCTTCAATGTTTGAGATCAACCCAGTGTTAAAAACATCTGATGATAAAATTATGGCTGTAGATGCTAAAGTAACTTTAGATGACAATGCACTTTACAGACAAAAAGAATATGCTGAATTCCGTGATTTAACTGAAGAGCGTCCTATCGAAGTAGAAGCAAATGCAGCTGGATTAAACTATGTGGATCTTGATGGTACTGTTGGATGTATGGTAAATGGTGCTGGATTGGCAATGGCAACAATGGATTTGATTAAGTATGCTGGTTTTGAACCTGCTAACTTCTTAGACGTTGGTGGAACTGCTGATGCTAAACGTGTTGAAACGGCTTTCCGTATTATTTTGAAAGATCCAAACGTTAAAGCTATTTTGATTAACATTTTTGGAGGAATCGTTCGTTGTGACCGTGTGGCTCAAGGTGTTGTTGATGCATATAAAAATATGGGTGACGATATTAACGTGCCTATCATTGTACGTCTTCAAGGAACTAACGCTGAAATTGCAAAGGAATTAATTGACCAATCTGGTATGCCAATTCTTTCTGCTGTTGAATTCCAAGAAGCAGCTGACCAAGTAAAAGTTGCTTTATCTTAAGTGAAAAAAGTTAATGAATATAAAAAAACCTGAATGTAAAACATTCAGGTTTTTTTTGAATTAGAAAAAATTAATTTTCTCTCTTCTTGCCATTGTTGAATTTTATACCAGCAAAAGGATTTTGAGCGTTATCACTTTTTTTGCTATTTTTTAGTTTGCTGGACGTTGTCTTAGTTGAGCTATTGCTTTTTACTTTTGGTTTATCACTAAAAGATTTTGGTCTGTCAGCTTGAGCTTTTTTGGAAGTTTTATTTATGCTAGTTTTATTTTGCTCTAAAACATCCATAGGTTTTTTTGGATTTTCTTTTGTCCCGCGTAAATAAATTACCAATCCATTAAGAAAGTTTCTTAAAACTTGATCTCCACATTCCATGTATTTTGGATGATCTGCAGTTCTAAAAAAATTACCTATTTCACCTTTTGAAATTCTAAAATCTACTAGCTCTAAAATTTCTACGATTTGATCATCTCGTAATTGTAAAGCTACTCTTAGCTTTTTGAATATGTCGTTGTTTGTCATTTCTTATATTTTAAACAAAAATACAAATTAAGATTTATAGTTTGTCTTTTAAAGCTTTTATTTCATCTCTCAATTTAGCTGCAAGCATAAAATCTAAATCTTTAGCTGCAATTTCCATTGATTTTCTTTTTTCTCGTATTGCTTTTTCTATAGCTCCCTTAGTACTATATTGAGTAATATTCTCAGCAGCCATTGCAAGTTCACGCTGTTCTTGATAATTATCTTTTACTAATTCACTTGAGATTTTTTTATTTAAACCTTTTGGAGTTATATTGTGCTCTTTATTGTATGCGTCTTGTTTTGAACGTCTGTATTCTGTTTCATCAATAGTTTTTTGCATACTGTCGGTAATTTTATCAGCATACATGATCGCTTTGCCATTTACATTTCTTGCGGCACGACCAACGGTTTGAGTGAGTGAACGATGACTTCTTAAAAAACCTTCTTTGTCTGCATCTAAAATTGCGACTAAAGAAACTTCGGGTAAATCAAGTCCTTCTCTTAATAGGTTGACACCTATAAGTACATCGAAAATACCTTTTCTTAAATCCTGCATTATTTCAACGCGTTCTAGTGTATCGATATCAGAATGAATATAACGACATCGAATACTTACTTTTGTAAAGTATTTTGCCAATTCTTCAGCCATTCTTTTGGTAAGTGTAGTTACTAATACGCGTTCATCGGCTTCTACTCTTAAATGTATTTCTTCAATTAAATCATCGATTTGATTTTCGCTCGGGCGCACTTCAATTATTGGATCTAATAAACCTGTTGGTCTAATCAATTGCTCAACAACTACACCTTCTGATTTTTGCAATTCATAATCAGCTGGTGTTGCAGAAACATAAACCACTTGATTTTGCATGCTTTCAAATTCTTCGAATTTTAATGGGCGATTGTCCATGGCAGCAGGAAGTCTAAAACCGTATTCAACAAGATTTTCTTTTCTTGAACGATCTCCGCCATACATTGCGTGCACTTGTGAAATAGTCACATGACTCTCATCTACAACCATTAAATAATCATCAGGAAAATAATCCAATAAACAGAAAGGACGTGTTCCAGCTTCACGACCATCAAGATAGCGTGAATAATTTTCTATTCCTGAGCAATAACCAAGTTCGCGAATCATTTCTAAATCAAAATTTGTGCGTTCTTCAAGTCTTTTGGCTTCAAGATGTTTTCCAATTTCTTTAAAATAATCTACCTGTTTGACTAAATCTTGTTGTATTTGCCAAATAGCACCTTGAAGTACATCTGGAGAAGTCACAAACATATTAGCAGGATAGATGGTTAATTTTGTGAATTTTTCAATTACCTGTGAGCTAACAGGATCAAAAAGTTCGATATCTTCAATTTCGTCACCAAAAAAATGTATTCTAAATGGATTGTCACCATAGCTAGGAAATATTTCAACGGTATCTCCTTTTATTCTGAAATTACCTGCATTAAAGTCAGCTTCAGTTCTTGCATACAAACTTTGAACGAGTTTATGTAAAAGCTGGGTACGGCTAATTTCTTGATCTATTTCTAGCGTAATAACATTTTTCTGAAATTCAATTGGATTACCAATTCCATATAAACAAGATACAGAGGCAACAACTAGAATGTCGCGTCGTCCTGATAGTAATGCTGAAGTAGTGCTCAAACGCATTTTCTCTAATTCATCATTAATAGCAAGATCCTTTTCTATGTAAGTACCTGTGACAGGGAGGAAAGCTTCGGGTTGATAGTAATCATAGTAGGAAACAAAATATTCTACTGCATTATTTGGGAAAAAACTTTTAAACTCAGAATACAACTGTGCAGCTAGCGTTTTATTATGTGCTAAAACTAGGGTAGGACGTTGTACTTCTTGTATAACATTGGCAATCGTAAATGTTTTACCTGACCCGGTTACACCAACGAGTGTTTGGTATTTTTCTTCCTGATCTATACCATTACTTAGTTTTTTTATCGCTAGCGGTTGATCTCCAGTAGGTTTATAATCTGAGACAATTTTAAAATCCATTGAAAAATTTATTAAACATAAAAAAAGCGCAAGATAAACTTGCGCTTTTAAAGTTATGATTATCTAGAAATTATTTTACTTTGAAAATAACTCTTCTAGCAACTGTATTAGCAGTAGTTGTGTCTTCACCATTTCCAACTACGTTAAGTCTTGAAGCATTAACTCCTGATTTAACCAATATATTCTTAACTGCGTTAGCACGTTTTTGAGATAATTGTTTGTTGTAGTTAGCGTTTCCTGTAGCATCAGCGTATCCAATTACGTCTAATGAAGCAGAAGGATTACTTCTTAAATAAGTAAGAATAAAGTTTAAACCTTCGTTTGTTGTAGGAACTGTTTTGTCAAAATCAAAGTATACAGCTACAAATCCTTTATTGATAAGCTCTTTAACTAAAGCGCTATCATCAGCATTCATAACAACTTGATCAGCTTTAACGTTACCGTATTTCTCAGCTAAATAAGTTTCAAAACTATCAGGAATTCCGTTGTTGTTTTTGTCAATAGATCTACCTTTAGTATCAACCATTGCTCCAGCTGGAGTATTAGGCTCTTGGTCTAAGTAATCAGCAACACCGTCACCATCAGAATCAACTAATTTATTTTCAACGTCAGTAATTCTATTGCTTAACTCATTGAATTTATCATTAGATGTTGGAGCAGCATACCAGTCAGCATGTTTTCCGTTTTTACCTAAGTAGAAAGAAAGACCTAAAGTAGCGTTGTAAATAGTTCCATCAAACCCTCTGTCATTAACAGATCCTCTACCGTCCCAAGTGTGATCTTGTCTAACGTTGTTGATCATTGTGAAGTCAGCATTCAAAGCAACTCTTTCTGATAATTTCAATTGACCTGTAAGACCTACAATAAAGTGTCCCATTTGATCTTTTTTACTAAAATGATCATTAGTCATCCAAGAGTATCCTGCACCTGCATGAGCTTGTAAGTTTAAAACACTTGTCCACTCTTCAAAGCTTAATACTCTACCTAAGTTAACAACCCCTTGTAAGCTTGTTCTGTAGTATTTAGTTTCGAATTGTTTACTATCTTTATCTTCTTCGAATTTATCATATCCGAAATCAGCTTTAAGACCAAACTTATTATTAAACATGTAACGTACACCACCATCTCCATGAATGAAGTTGAAATCTTTTGTGTAGTACCCGTCAGAAAAAGGATTGGTTGGTTTTGTAATACCAGCATTCAAATCGATAGACCATTTGTTGTATGGTTTTTCTTGCGCTGTAACTGTACCGAAAGCTAAAACTGTAGCCAATAATGGTAATGCAATTTTTTTCATATTTCTTTTTTTTAATAATTTTTCCTCTATATAAATATTACATTGAGGAGTTTGTTACTACTGCAAATATAATAAAAATTTATATAATACTATAATATCTGCATTTTTTTTATCTTTATTCAGTGAAATCAAGATAATTAAAATAATTCATTATGAAATACAACCCCATTATATTTGTTACGGTTGACATTTGCATTTTTAAGAAGAATGATGAAGGTCAATTTTATTTATTACTTATAAAACGTAAAAACGACCCCTTTAAAGATCATTGGGCATTACCAGGTGGCTTTGTTGATTTGGGAGAGGATATTAAAGATGCTGCCTCAAGGGAGCTTTTAGAAGAAACCTCACTACAAGTTTCCGATTTAAAGCAAATAGGAGCTTATGGAAAACCAGACCGTGATCCTCGTGCACATACTTTAAGCGTTGCTTATTTTGGATTGGTTCCTTATGATTCAGAAGCTTTTGCCGCCGATGATGCTAAAGAAGTAGGTTGGTTCAGTCTAAATGATTTACCATTATTAGCATTTGATCATCAAGAGATCGTTAATGACTCGCTAAATAGATATTTAAAATAGGGGAGTTAGCCCTTTATTTTAATTGGGCTTTATTATGATTAAGCAAAAGAGCATTAAAAATATTTAAGGACATATTTGTCAATTTCTTGAAACTATTTAAATATTTACAAGAATATTTATTTGCTCTTTTGCTTAGCTCTTATATTAATTAGTTGATTTAAGCATTTTATTTTCAACTATAAAAGTTCCAAACGGAATTACTGAAGCAATACAAACCAAAAAATATTTTTTTAATGACCATTTTTCATCAACCTTTAATACGGTTGCTAAAACAATATAAGCAATAAATAAAATTCCATGTGCCATACCAACTATTCGAACCATTTCAGGCATGTTTAAAAAGTATTTTAAAGGCATAGCTACAAACAAAAGTAATAGCAAAGAAATTCCTTCTAAAAAGGCAACGGGTTTAAAGATCTTAAGCATTTGTGAGTTATTTAAAATTTAAGGCTAAAAATAGCTTATTTATTAAGAATAAAAAAAGTTCGGCTGTAGAACCGAACTTTTTAATATATTATTAAGAAATCTCTACTAGAATTCTTGCAATTTAGTATTGTATTCTTTAAGATCAACTAAGTTGTGTTTGTTATCAACATCTTTGAATAAAGAAAGAATGTAATTCAAACTTTCTAAATCGTTTTCAGTTTTTGGTTCTTCAACTTGTTCAAGTTCTTCATCAATAGGTTCATCTGAAGGAATTGCGATTAAAAAAGCATTGTTCTTTAAAAGGTGTTCATAAGTTAAGCGAATAGCTTTTACTAATACCGGTTTTTCTTCTAAAAGAGCAAATTCTCTTAATTTTTTCAAATCCGTAACGATGTTTTCAACAATAAGTCCATCAGCAATCAGGTCAGACTGAACTTTTTTAATCAATTTTAGTGCACTAGCGTTTTCCACAATGAAATCCTTTATGTTTAAAATATTCTTTTTGAGGATGCAAAAGTAAGCTTTTGAATCTTGATATAATAGTTTTATTCGTTTTTTTTATACTTATATGTAATGTATAATATATATTATGTAAAATAGGCTTTTTGCTATACTATTATCCTTATTGGATATTTAATTACATTTGCAAAAACTCGTATATATGCTTAACTTAATTATTAGCATTCTAGGAAGTGTTTCTGTTGGTGTGCTTCTCAAATTTGCTAAACATAAAAAGACCAATATATTTCAGATGATTAGTGTCAATTATGTTATAGCAATTTTATTATCGTATTATTTTTTTAAGGTTGATTTGACAGTTATTCCTGTAAATTTTCCTTTTGAAACAATTGTTCCATTAGCTATTTTGATGCCCACAATTTTTGTAGCTTTATATTTATCTATAGCGAATGTCGGAATTATCAAAACTGATATTGCGCAGCGTTTATCCTTGTTTATTCCTATTTTAGCGGCTATAATTATATTTAAGGAATCTATTTCGGCATTGAAATATTTTGGACTTGCGATCGGATTATTTTCTATATATTTCACGCTTTCTAAAAGTACTTCGAGTAATTCCTCGGCTAGCTCTAAGAAAAATTGGATTTATCCACTTGTAGTATTTATTGGGTTTGGTGTAATTGATGTATTTTTTAAGCAGTTAGCTTTATATGCTGTTATTCCATATACATCATCTTTGTTTTATGTATTTAGTTGTGCTTTTATAGTCTCTATTTGTATAAATCTATTTTACATAATATACAAAAAGCACACTTTTAATTTGCCTACTTTGATTTATGGAATCCCTTTAGGTTTTTTAAATTTCACTAATATTTACTTTTATATGAAAGCCCATCAAGATTTTGCTTCAAATCCAACAACTGTTTTTGCAGGTATGAATTTCGGTGTTATAATTCTAGGGACTTTAATAGGATATTTCATTTTTGGAGAAACGTTGAGCAAAAAGAATCTCTTTGGTTTATTGCTTGCAATTATAGCTGTTTCAATTATAATTTTAACTCAGTTTTATGGATAAAAAAAGGTTGGAATATTGATTCCAACCTTTTTTATTTATTGTTTACCAGCTATGATTCCTGGTAACACTTCAGGATTAATTAAAGTAGAAATGTCACCAAAGTTTTCATTTTCTCCTTGTGCGATTGAACGTAAAATTCTTCTCAATATTTTTCCTGATCTTGTTTTAGGTAAACTTTCTACAAATTGAATTTTGCCTAATTTAGCAATTGGTCCAATATGACTAGAAATATATTGATTGATTTCTTTCTTAAGATTTTCACGATCTCGGTACTCCCCTTCTACTTTTAGTGTAATATAACCGTATAAGTCGTTTCCTTTAATGTCGTGTTTATAGCCTACAACCGCACTTTCTGCTACCGCTGGGTGTTCATTTATAGCATCTTCTACTGGCGCAGTTCCTAAATTGTGTCCTGATACAATCACAACATCATCGGCACGTCCTGTAATTCTATAATACCCAACTTCATCGCGTAGTGCTCCATCTCCAGTAAAGTACTTTCCTGGGAATTGTGAAAAATAGGTTTCTTTATATCGCTCGTGATTTCCCCAAATCGTTCGAGCCATAGAAGGCCAAGGGAATTTGATACACAGGCTACCATCAACTTGATTATCTTCAATTTCATTGCGCTTTTCGTCCATTAATACAGCTTGAATTCCAGGCAATGGCAAAGTAGCATAAGTTGGTTTAGTAGGCGTAATAAAAGGCAACGGAGATATAAGGATACTCCCTGTTTCTGTTTGCCACCATGTATCTACAATCGGACATTTTTTCTTACCAACATGATCGTTGTACCAGTGCCAAGCTTCCTCATTAATTGGCTCTCCAACAGATCCTATTACTCGTAAACTAGAAAGATCGTGTGAATTTACATATTTATAATCTTCAGTCATTAAAGAGCGAATCGCAGTTGGAGCTGTGTAAAATTGAGTAACCTTAAATTTATCAACGATATCCCAAAAACGACTTGGATTTGGATACGAAGGTACTCCTTCAAAAATAACGGTTGTTGCACCATTTAATAACGGGCCGTATAAAATATAAGAATGTCCCGTGATCCAACCAATATCTGCGGTACACCAAAACACATCTGAATCTTGGTGGTCAAATATGTTTTTAAAAGAATAAGCTGTTTGAACCATGTATCCAGCGGTAGTATGAACCATTCCTTTTGGTTGTCCTGTTGATCCCGATGTATACAAGATAAATAAAGGATCTTCTGCATCCATTACTTGGGCTACGTGATTTGGTATGGCTGCGTCTAGTAAAGGTTCTAACCAAAAATCTCGCCCTGCTTTCATCAAAACTTCTGAATTCGTTCTTTTAACAACCAGAACTTTTTCTACAGATGGACAAGTTTCTAGTGCTTCATCTACAATAGTTTTAACATCCAATGTTTTTGTGCCTCTGAAGCTACCATCGGAAGTAATTACTAACGAGCACGAAGCATCATTGACACGTTTAGAAATTGCAGATGATGAAAATCCTGCAAAAATCACACTATGAATTGCGCCAATTCTTGCACAAGCAAGCATACTAATAGCAAGTTCTGGAATCATTGGTAAATAAATACACACTCGATCTCCTTTTTTTACTCCTTGGTCTTTTAACACGTTTGCCATTTTACAAACGCGATTATATAGTTCGTTATAGCTGATTTCTTGTGCTTCCTCCTCCGGATTATTTGGCTCAAAAATAATCGCTGTTTTATCTCCTCTTTTAGCTAAGTGTCGATCGATACAGTTTTTTACAATATTTAATTTACCATTCAAAAACCATTTGAAATTGGCTTCCTCCATATCAAATTCAAAAACTTTATCCCACGCTTGATACCAAACAAAGTTTTCTTCTGCAATCTTACTCCAGAACTTACGTGGTTCACGAACAGATTTTTTATAGTGTTTAAAATATTGTTCTAAATTTTCTATTTTATAATAACTCATTTCAGAATGATTTTGTTTTTTAATTAACTGAGTTTAAATTTAAAGATTTATTCTCTTTTAATTAAAGTTTTTAATAAAAAAAACTAACGAAATTCGTTAGTTTATAAATTGATAGCCTGCTTTTTTGCTGCCTCAAATTCTTTTATAATTTGATCAATAATATCAGATACAGGTTCAATCTTATCGATTAACCCAACTATTTGTCCTATTTCTAGTTCTCCTTCTATCAAATCTCCTTCAAACATCCCTTTTTTAGCGCGAGCACGTCCTAAGTATGTTTTTAATTCTTCTACTGTAGCACAAGAATTGTAAAGTTCTTGCAATCCTTGATAAAATTCGTTTTTAATCAAGCGAACAGGCGCTAATTCTTTTAAAGATACCATAGTATCCCCTTCTCCAGTGTTTAGCAATAGATCTTTAAAGTTTTGATGTGCAGAACTTTCTACTGAAGCTGCAAAACGGGTCCCCATTTGCACTCCATCAGCTCCTAAAATCATACTTGCTAACATTCCCTTTCCTGTAGCAATACCTCCTGCTGCAATTAATGGAATGCAAAGTTGTTCGCGTACCATTGGAATCAATGTAAGCGTTGTTGTTTCTTCTCTTCCATTATGTCCTCCTGCTTCAAATCCTTCAGCAACAACTGCATCTACACCTGCTTCTTGCGCTTTTAATGCAAATTTTGTTGAACTAACTACGTGCACAACCGTAATGCCGTGTTCCTTTAAAAACGATGTCCAAGTTTTCGGATTCCCTGCAGAAGTAAAAACAATTTTGACACCTTCTTCTACAATGATGTTCATTATCTCTTCTACATTAGGGTAAAGCATCGGAACATTAATTCCAAAAGGTTTGTCAGTCGCTTTTTTACATTTCTGTATATGTTCTCGTAATACATCAGGATACATAGATCCAGCACCGATTAATCCTAGTCCACCAGCGTTACTTACGGCACTTGCCAATTTATAACCACTATTCCAGATCATTCCACCTTGAATAATTGGATATTGAATACCAAAAAGGGTCGTTATTTTATTTGTCATTGCGTTAGATTTTTGAAATTACTCCTGATCCGATCAGTTCCTCACCTAAATGCCAAGATACAAATTGACCTTCTGTGATTGCCGATTGAGGCTCATCAAAACGTACATACATTCCTTCTTCGAATTGATGAAGCGTAGCTTGTTGCAAGGGTTGGCGGTATCGAATTCGAGCTAATATAGACATAGTTTGCCCAACTTCCAAAGCTAAATCGGGACGAATCCAATGTACTTCCGAATTTTTAACATACAATGCTTTGTGGAATAATCCAGGATGATTGTGTCCTTGTCCTGTATAGATGGCATTTTCCGTAACATCAGTACCTATGATAAACAAGGGTTCAGCTGTTCCTCCTACATTCAAACCTTTGCGTTGGCCTGTTGTAAAATAGTGAGCGCCTTGGTGCTTGCCTACTACTTTTCCCATTTCTGGTGTGTATTGGAATGACTTTGCTTCTGCCTTTATTTCCTCTTCTAATGAAGTATAGATGGGTGCGTCTGAATCGTTGAAAATAGGATTTGTTTTTTCGATTTCATAAATCAATCCATCCTTTGGTTTGAGCTGTTGTTGTAAAAATTCAGGTAAACGAACTTTTCCAATAAAGCACAATCCTTGCGAGTCTTTTTTGTCTGCCGTAATTAAATTCATTTCAGCAGCAATTTCACGTACCTCAGATTTTAGGAGCTCTCCAATAGGAAATAATGATTTTGTCAATTGCTCTTGCGATAATTGACATAAAAAATACGATTGATCTTTATTTGGATCTACGCCAGCCAATAACTGATATGCAGTGGTTTCTCTACCATCTTGATCAGTAACGGTTGTTTCTCCCTTTCTACAATAATGTCCTGTCGCTACATAGTCAGCTCCTAAGCTAAGAGCAATCTTCATAAAGACATCAAATTTTATTTCTCTATTGCACAATACGTCTGGATTTGGCGTACGTCCATTTTTATATTCATTGAACATATAGTCAACGATACGTTCTTTATATTGTTCACTTAAATCTACGGTCTGAAAAGGAATTCCTAGTTTTTCAGCAACCATTAAAGCATCGTTGCTGTCTTCTAGCCAAGGGCATTCGTTAGAAATCGTAACAGTATCGTCGTGCCAATTCTTCATGAAAAGCCCAATAACTTCATATCCTTGTTTTTGTAAAAGATAGGCAGCTACGCTTGAGTCTACCCCTCCAGAAAGTCCTACTACTACTCTTTTCATCTTAAATACTTAGAATAAATTAAGCTACAAAAGTACAAATTTATACTGTGAGTTTCTTTGTTTTTAAAAAGGTTTAAGAATAAAAAAAGCATCCCGAAGGATGCTTTAGTGTTTATTTTTTTTGATTGTTTTTCAAGCGTTGTTGCTCTTGTGCTTGTTCCATCATCTCTTGCATTTTGCGTTGAAACTTGCTCTTAGGCTTTTGCTTTGTTTTGTTTACTTCGATTTGCTCTTTAATTCTACCTTCTTTAACAATGTGGTTTTTGATTACATACATAATCCCAATTGTAATAGAGTTAGAGATAAAGTAATACAAACTCAATCCAGATGCGTAGTTATTAAAGAAAACCAACATCATAATTGGAGATATGTAAATCATGATCTTCATCATTTTCCCCATATCTGGCATACCTTCTTGTTGTGGTGCAGCCATTTGTTGATCTCCAGTTGTCATTCTCATATAGAAGAAAATTGCAATTGAAGCTAATAATGGGAATAAACTCACGTGGTTTCCATAAAAAGGAATTGTAAACGGAAGTTGAATTACTGCATCATATGATGAAAGGTCATCTGCCCATAAGAAACTCTTTTGACGCAATTCAAATGCTGATGGGAAGAATTGGAATAAAGAGTAAAAGATTGGAATCTGAAGCAATGCTGGTATACAGCCTGCCATTGGATTAACTCCGGCTTTAGAGTACAACTTCATTGTTTCTTGTTGCTTCTTCATTGGATCATCTTTGAATTTCTCATTCAATTCATTCACCTCTGGACGTATTACTTTCATTTTTGCTTGTGATAAGTAAGACTTATACGTAATTGGCGACATTGCCAAACGAACCAAAATAGTAAATACAATAATCGCAATTCCGTGTGGAATAAATGAACTTAAGAATGAGTACGCAGGGATGAATAAAAATCTATTGATCCATCCAAAAATCCCCCAACCTAACGGTACAATTTTATCTAGGTTCTTTTTATATGATTTTAAAATCTTATAATCAGATGGACCGTAGTATAAATTCATCGCGTAATTTAACTCTCCATTTTTGTATTCTAATGGAAGTACAGCTGCAAATTGTTTTGTAAAAATTGTATCTGTAGCTTCATCTTTTACTAAGTTTTCCGAACTAAGGGCAACCGTAGTAAATGGTGTTTCCGTCAATAAAATAGAGGTAAAAAAGTGTTGCTTAAAAGCAATATAGCTAACATCTTTTACTGTTTTATCATCTAGTTTACTTGTTGGGCTTAAATCGTTGTCTTTACCATTCTCGTATTCATAAGCCAAACGTGTGTAACGATTTTCATAGGCAATGCTTTTTTCATTTCTGAATGTTTTCATTTCCCAATCCAATTGTGGGTTTTTAGACAAATCCACAATCTTGTTTAAACCTTGTGAACGGATTGAGAAATCCATCATATATTCATTAGGTTTTAACACATAACGGTATTCTAAAAATTGACTTTCTGATGCTTTCAAACGCATTGAAAGAACTTGGTTTTCTCCTTCTTTAGTTAGTTCAGGTTCAAAGTAAAGATCTTTCGTGTTGAATACACGGTTGTCATTAGTGTGTAATTCTAGGTTGAATTTTGCGTTGTTGTCTTTGATCAACTCAACAATCTCACCGCTGTTTTTACTGAATCTCTTAAAGTCATTTACTTGTAGATTTTCAATAGCTCCTCCTTTGTTAGTAACTGTCAATGAGATAACCTCATTTTTAACAACTGTCGATCCACCTTGAGCACTTGCTAAAGAACCACTATAAGCAAAAGAACCCAATGATTCTTTTAATTTAGAGGCTTTTATAGTTCCTAAAGAGTCATTTTCTTCTTGGTGTTCTACAATAGCTTTTTCTATCGTATCAGCTTTAACAGCATCGATTTGTTCTTTTTCTGCTTTTTGATTGTCTTTTACAATCGATTCTTGTTCTTTATTGATGTTGTTTAACATCATCCAGATCAGTAATCCTGCAATAATCAAGAACCCAATAATACTGTTGCGATCTAATTTTTTTTCTTCCATTACTTAATTGGTAATTTTTTCAATTATTTGAAAATTCATATACAATCAAAGGCAATGATTGCTCTATTTGTTTTTAGCCTTATTTTCCATTGCTGCTTTTACAAAGCTTACAAAAAGCGGGTGTGGTTCAGCCACGGTACTTTTGTATTCAGGATGGAATTGAACCCCTATAAAGAAAGGATGGTCTTCTAATTCAACAATCTCTACCAATCCTGTTTCTGGATTTTTTCCTGAAGCTACTAAACCTGCTTTTTCGAAATCTGAAAGATATTGATTGTTAAATTCATAGCGGTGACGGTGACGTTCGTTGATCAAATTTGTATGATAAACGTCATACGCTTTTGTAGCTGATTTTACTTCACAATCCCATCCACCTAGGCGCATTGTTCCTCCTTTGTAAGTCAAATTGCGTTGCTCTTCCATAAAGGTAATTACGGGGTACTGAGTACTTTCATTTACCTCTGTGGTATTTGCATTTTCAAAATGCAAGACGTTTCTAGCATATTCAATTACAGCCATTTGCATTCCCAAACAAATACCAAAGAAAGGGATTTTGTTTTCACGTGCAAACTTCACAGTTTCAATTTTTCCTTCAATACCTCTAGATCCAAAACCTGGAGCAACTAAGATACCATCTAAGTTTTCCAATTTTGAAGCTACGTTTTTAGCATTGATATTATCAGATTGAATGCTTATAATATTTACTTTAATTGCATTTTCTGCACCCCCGTGAGTCAAGGCCTCTAAGATGGATTTGTAAGAATCTTGCAATTCAACATATTTACCCACTAAACCGATGTTTACAACGTGTTTAGGGTTTTTTAAGCGATGTAAAAAGTCATTCCATTTCCCTAGATCTGGAGACATTTTTTCTGGTAAATCTAGTTTCTTAAGTGCTACTTTATCCAATCCTTCCTGAAGCATTAGATTAGGAACATCATAGATCGTTGAAGCATCAATAGATTGAATTACTGCTTCTGGTTTTACATTGCAAAAAGCAGCTAATTTCTGTCTAATTTCTGTAGATAATTCGTGCTCTGTTCTACAAACTAAAATGTCAGCTTTGATACCGCTTTCCATCAATGTTTTTACAGAGTGTTGCGTAGGTTTTGTTTTTAATTCACCTGCAGCTGCTAAATACGGTACTAAAGTTAAGTGAATTACAATTGCATTGTTTTCACCCAATTCCCATAGCAATTGGCGTACAGATTCAATATATGGTAACGATTCAATATCTCCTACCGTACCACCTATTTCAGTAATTACAATGTCATAATCTCCAGATTTACCCAACAATTGCATACGTTCCTTAATCTCATTTGTGATATGAGGAACTACTTGAACTGTTTTTCCTAAAAACTCTCCACGACGTTCTTTTTCAATTACAGAAAGGTAAACTCTTCCAGTTGTTACGTTGTTGGCTTGAGAAGTAGGTACGTTTAAAAAACGCTCGTAATGACCTAAGTCTAAATCTGTTTCAGCTCCATCGTTGGTTACGAAACATTCACCGTGCTCGTATGGATTTAATGTTCCTGGATCAACATTAATATAGGGATCGAATTTTTGAATAGTAGCAGAATATCCTCTTGCTTGTAATAACTTTGCTAAGGAAGCGGCTATGATTCCTTTTCCTAAAGATGATGTAACGCCACCAGTTACAAAAATATATTTCGTCTGTTTCATTATACTGAGTTGTTGTTGTTAAAAATAAAACTTGGCAAAAATACGAATTTTAGGTTTATAGTTCTAATTAAATTACCCAAAACTAAGCCAAGTTACAATCGTGTATTATTTAAAGTTCTGTCGGATGTTTCTTATTAACGACTCTAATCCATTTAATTTAATCTCATAGATCAATTGTAATTGCGCTCCTAATTTACCTTTCGGGAATCCTTTGTTGTGATACCAAACGATATAATGTTCTGGTAAATCAACAAGAAAACGCCCTTCGTATTTACCGAAGGGCATTTTAGTATGTGCTAATTCAATTAGATATTTTTGATCTTGAATCATAAAGTTTTACTTCCAATTAAATGTAGTTACTTTTTCTATATCAGTACTTAAGCTTTTGTATACAGGGCAAGTTAATGCTGCTCGCTCTAGTATGATTCTGTCTTTTGCATTTGACACACCACGCAAATCAAAATGAATGGTGATCTTAGAAATCATACGTGGATTGGCGCGCATTTCTTTATAAACTTCTGCGGTAGATCCTGATAAATCAAGTTCCATTTCAGCTGCTTTAATTCCCATTATGGTAAACATACAAGAAGCTGTTGCATTTGTAACCATATCCGTTGGTGAAAAAGCTTCTCCTTTTCCGTGGTTGTCTACGGGTGCATCTGTCAAAATCTTTTCGCCAGATTGTAAATGAACAGATTCTGTTCTTAATTCGCCTAAATACGTTACTTTAGAAAGCATTATTGAATTACTTTTAAGGTTAAATCTTCATCATATTGCAACAAGAAAACGCCTGAGTTACGAACTGTACCTTGAGGGTTTTTGCTGTACATAAACTTGTTTTCTATTTGTTGTGAATTCTTTTCAAGACTCGTTGTAAAACCATTTGCTTGGAACATTCTCAAAATTACGTCTAAAGTTACATCATACCCTCTTGTAGCAAATCTACTTGGATAGATGTTGTTTTTAGCTTTGTAATCTTTGGCAAATGCGCTTGCTTTATCAGATTCGCTTTCACGCGTAACCGATGGATAAATTAATTTTAAAGCAACTAACGTATTGATGTCGATTTCATTGTAGTCAAATACATCATTTCTTTCAAAGGCAGCCAATTGGATATTGTAGTCGTTTAACTTTGATTTCAAATGATTGGTAGTTGTTAATGCAGTTACGATGCTGTTTGAATCTAATATAACCACGTTTTTACCAGCGGTTGATAAATAATTACCTACCGTATTAGCTGCTTTTCCATTTACTACGCGAACATTTGGAAAGTATTGTTGTAAGAAACTTCGTGTGGAAGTGTTCTTCTCGTCAATTACTGCAATAATTGTTGCTTTTTGTGCTACAAAATGATCTATTAATTGTTTCTTTAAAACATCTGCATAAGGCATTGTTTGAACTACGTTTCCGTTAGTGCTTGCTTTTTCATTTGATAATGGAGAAACCAAGACTACTTTAGAATTAGGTAGTTTGGCAACAGCCATATCTACGTTTTTTTGAAAAAATGGACCTACAATAACATCGGTATTACTCAAATCTTCTTTTAAGAAAATAGAACTTACGTCTGAAGATGTTTTGGTTTCGTTAGAATCGTAAATTTTAACGTCTAACGGTAGGCCAAGACGCTCTGCTTCTTCAATAGCTAATAAGGCTCCAGAATAGAATTCTAAAGTCATATTTAAAAAAGAATCACTCTTTAATTTTTGAGCTACATCACCTCCAATTTTAGCGGTATTGAAAGGCAATAGTAAAGCAAGTTCCTTTCTGTTTTGTTTGTCTAGTGAAAGTGTTAAGTCATAGAAAGTATTGCTTTTTGTTTCAAAAGCAGGTGCTTTGGTTTCAGCAACAATATCTTTCTTTTTGGTAGCATTAGCTGGTATGCGCAATTCCATACCTGTTTTTAAACCGTATTTTAAATCCGGATTAAGATTAACTAATTCTTCAACTGAGATGTCATATTCTTTTGAAATACTGTACAATGTCTGTTTTGGCTGAATAGTTAAAGTTTGGTGTTCTTCAAAAGTGTCTTTAGCTATTTTTGCTTTAATCTGTTCTTCTTCAATGCGACCAAATCCTTTTTTAAATGAGATTACAGGAATCTTTACTTCTTGCCCTATTTTTAAATCTTGGTCTTTCAACTCAGGATTCAAAGCCAAAATATGTTGGATGGTAGTT
>JASLDM010000106.1 GCA_030151565.1 Flavobacterium sp.
ATGGCTTCTCAAGTGGCGCTCCTCAATCGTATTACATATTATATTGTAAATCGAAAGGGAAAGCAAATGCGACCTATGTTCGTTTTTCTAACTGCAAAAATGGTGTCTGGTGGTACAATGAATGAACGTACCTATCGAGGCGCTTCGGTTATTGAATTGATTCATACCGCAACTTTAGTTCACGATGACGTAGTGGACGATAGCAACAAACGTCGAGGGTTCTTTTCTTTGAATGCCTTATGGAAAAATAAGATAGCCGTTTTAGTTGGAGACTATTTATTGTCAAAAGGGCTTTTGCTTTCTATTGATAATGGAGATTTCGATTTGTTGCGTATTATTTCTGTTGCCGTTCGCGAGATGAGTGAAGGGGAATTGTTGCAAATTGAAAAAGCACGACGACTGGATATTACGGAAGATGTGTATTATGAAATCATCCGACAAAAAACAGCTACTTTAATTGCTGCTTGTTGCTCTTTAGGTGCTGCAGCTGTGAATCCAGACGATGCTTTAGTGATCGAAAAGATGCGAAAATTCGGTGAATTAATTGGTATGGCGTTTCAAATAAAAGATGACTTATTCGATTATACAGATGGACCTATCGGAAAACCGACAGGTATAGATATCAAAGAACAAAAAATGACATTACCATTGATTTACGCTCTAAATACATCTGATAATAAGGAACGTAAATGGGTGATTAATTCTGTAAAAAATCACAACAACGATAAAAAACGAGTTCGCGAAGTTATTGCTTTTGTCAAGCAAAAAGGGGGGCTTGAATATGCCGAACATAAAATGATTGCTTTCCAACAAGAGGCTTTAATTCTATTAGCCGATTTTCCAGATTCAGCCTACAAAGCTTCTTTAGAGCTGATGGTGAATTACGTTATCGAACGAAAAAAGTAATATATTCCATCTAAATTTAACGGATTCTATTTATAAGCGAGTTCTTTGTTTTTAAGAAAGACGGTTTCTTTATTTCAGACTTTTTTTATTCAACATATGCAAGAGAATTAATAAGAAATTTTCTTTTTAATAGGTTTAATATAAGCTAATTGGAGTGTTGTATGAATACTGACGAGGGTTTGTAGGTAGATTTTTTTTATAAGTTTTTCATTTTAATTTGATGTAAAAAAAATATATCTTTTAGTTCAAGTATTATTAAAACCGCATTTTGGAAAAATAGAAATATTCACCGGTTAAATGCAAAGGATATTAAACCAACTAGAAGAAATTAAAAATTAATATATACCTCGTATCTTTGCGGTAAGTCCATACCTTATGATTTCAAAAAGTACCATAGATACCGTTTTCGAGGTTGCTCGTGTTGAGGAAGTAATCGGAGATTTTGTAAGCCTGAAAAAAGCAGGTAGTAATTTTAAAGGATTGAGTCCGTTTGTCAATGAGAAAACACCTTCCTTTATGGTATCTCCAGTAAAACAAATCTGGAAAGATTTTAGTTCTGGGAAAGGAGGTAATGCTGTTGCTTTTTTAATGGAGCACGAACATTTTACCTATCCAGAAGCAATTCGTTACCTGGCTCGTAAATATAATATTGAAATTGAAGAAACTGAGCAGACTGATGAAGAAAAGGAACAGCTTAATGAAAAAGAAAGCATGTTTGTGGTTTCTGAATATGCTAAAAAATATTTCCAAGAAACGTTGTTTGAATCTGAAGAGGGAAAAGCAATTGGTTTAACTTACTTCAAGGAACGTGGATTTACTCAAGAAACCATTAAGAACTTCGATCTTGGGTATTCTCCAGATGCTTGGGATGTATTTACAAATACGGCTTTGTCTAAAGGGTATCAATTAGAGTTTTTAGAAAAAACGGGACTGACAATTGTTAAAGAAGAAAAAAAATTCGACCGTTTTAAAGGGCGAGTTATGTTTCCAATACAAAGTATGTCTGGGCGCGTACTTGGATTTGGAGGGCGAATTCTTACTGCAGATAAAAGAGCTGCTAAGTATTTAAACTCACCCGAAAGTAGTATTTACCATAAAAGTAAAGTGCTTTATGGTATTTTTCATGCGAAGCAGGAAATCGCTAAAAAAGACACTTGTTTTTTGGTAGAAGGCTACACGGATGTTATTCAAATGCATCAAGCAGGAATCACGAATGTGGTCGCTTCTTCAGGTACGGCTTTAACGCCAGATCAAATACGATTGATTAATAGATTGACTAAAAACATCACAATGCTTTTTGATGGTGATGCTGCTGGTTTGCGGGCTGCTGTTCGAGGGGTTGACTTGATTTTGGAAGCAGGAATGAACGTTCGCGTTTGTGTATTGCCAGAAGGAGAAGATCCTGATTCGTTTGCTCGAAAAAATTCTTTAGATTTTCTTGAACGTTATTTCGAAGAAAATGCCAAAGATTTTATTCGTTTCAAAGCTTCTTTGTTAATGGATGAAGCTAAGGATGATCCGATTAAAAAGGCAGATTTAATTCGAGATATGGTGCATAGTATTTCTAAGATTCCAGATACTATTCAACAAGAAGTGTATGTGCAAGAATGTTCTCGTATCATGGACATCTCGGAGGATGTTTTGTTTAATACCTTGGCACAATTAGGCAAAAAGGAAGTAGCAGAGGCAAATAAGAAATTCAATCAAGAACGAAAGAATCTTGAGGTTGTTCGTCATGAAGCACCTGAAGCTCTTCAAAATAGTATTGATCCGCTGTATAATTTAGAGCGAAAAATTATTGAAATTCTATTGCTTTACGGTAATGTTGAAGAGCAATTTATTGAAACTTTATTACAGCCGAATGAAGATGATGAAGTTGTGGAAGTTGAGCATAAAACATTAAATAAAGTTTATGAACGAATTTATTTAAGTTTACATGAGGATGAAGTAGAACTGACAAATCCTTTGTTTCGAAAGATTTATGAAGACTTAATGAATTTTTTTCATCACAATAAAGAATGGAGTCTTGAGAATTATCTTATGCGTTTAGATCCTGAATTAGCACAAGAAGTTACAGGAATTATCATGGAAGAAGAACGTGATGTATTGCATCAATGGGAAACACAAAATATTATTGTTAAAACGAAAGACGAGGGAATTGCGCAATACGTTACCGAAACGATACTCACGTTACGCTTATACTTGGTGAACACCATTATCGATCAGCTTAAAGAAGAACTAAAGGCGATCGATCCTGAAAACACTACAGAAACCTTAATGATGATTATGGATTACCTTAAATTGACTAATAGTTTTTCTAACAAATTAGGACAAGTTACTTCTCGATTTCGTAAAATTGATTAAATTAAAAAGACCTTTACTTCAATTCGTTAGGTATTTTACAGACCGGTATTGGATTTATTTTGTGTTGGTTAATTCGATTTAGGCGAGAATAGATTTCGAAAACCTCTTTTTCTCTTCCGATAAAATCGGTACTTCTAGCACCTTTTTCATGGGCAAGCATAGCTATTTCAAGCTCATCATAAGTGGCTCCTAATTGATCTTCATCCGATCGATCATCTCCAAATAAACCATCAGTCGGTTTAGCTTTTAAGATGCTATTTGGAACGTTTAGATAGGCTGCTAAAGCTCTAACTTCCGACTTCATCAAATCTGCAATTGGGCTCAAATCGACACCTCCATCTCCATACTTTGTGAAAAAACCTACGCCAAAGTCTTCTACTTTATTTCCTGTTCCTGCAACAAGCGCATAATTAATGCCTGCAAAATAATACAAACAACTCATACGTAAACGAGCACGCGTATTGGCAAGTGTAAGATTTAACGTGGCTTCATTGTCAATTGTAGGAACTGTGTTTTTGAAAGATTCAAAGGCAGGAGTGAGGTCTGCAACAATAGAAGAAACGGCAGGGAAATTAGCTTTTAAATGAGAAATTTGCTCCTTTCCTCTTGAAACTTGACTTTCAGGTTGATGTATGGGCATTTCTACGCAAAGAAGAGGAAGTGTGGTACGTGCGCATAATGCAGAAACAACTGCCGAGTCGATTCCTCCAGAAATACCTATTACAAATCCTTTGACATGGGCATTTTTTGCATAGTCTTGTAACCATTTTACAATATAATCTGTAATAGCCGCTGCGTTAAAAGTATTTGATTTCATATACAATTCAATTTCTATGTTATATTTGCAAGTATCAATCTAAAATTAAAATGAAGACTTTGTTCAAATTTACTAAAATATCTTGGGCTACCTTAGGACTTACCTTAGTTTTTTTAACCAGTTGTGGATCTAAAGATGCCCGTGAATCTGAGATCGATCAAGTTACAGTTGACTTTTCTGTAGAACGATTTGATCAATTGTTTTATGATACTCCTGTGGCTGAACTGGGAAATCTTAAACGTACTTATCCTTATTTGTTTCCAAAACAGTTTGACGATGCTTTTTGGGCTGAAAAGAAGCGAGATACCCTTTTTGAAGAATTACATTCTGAGGTCGAGAAAAAGTTTGCAGATTTAGGGGGGCTAACCGAAGAGTTAACAGGTTTTTTTAAGCACATAAAGTATTATTTCCCGGAGCAGGATCCTAAAAGAGTAGTTACTTTAATTTCGGAGGTGGATGTTACTTCTAAAGCAATTTATGCAGATTCATTGGTTTTGATTTCTTTGGATACCTATTTAGGGGAAGATCACCGTTTTTATAAGGGCTTTCCTGAATATATGCGCCCAACTTTCGAGTCTAGTCAAGTTTTGCCAGACTTGGCAGAGAGTTTTGCAATTAGTCGCATTTCTGTACCTAGTGATCGTAGCTTGTTAGCGCAGATGATTTATCAAGGAAAAATATTATATACTAAAGAGCTTTTATTGCCTAAAATGCCAAAAGAGAATTTAATAACTTACACTAAAGCACAATTTGATTGGTGTCGTGAGAATGAAGCTGAAATGTGGCGTTATTTTATTGAAAACAAATTGCTTTTTGATACTGATACTAAGTTGCATGCGCGTTTTGTTCAAGCAAGTCCTTTTTCGAAGTTTTATTTAGATATTGATGCAGAATCTCCAGGAAGAGTTGGGGCTTGGTTAGGATGGCAAATAGTTGGGTCGTATATGAGAAATAATAATGTAACTTTGCAAGAACTTTTCGCAAAAGATGCAAAAGTGTTATTTGAAGAATCACGATATAAACCTAAAAAATAATGAGTAAAAAACACGTTTCTGATATCAACATTCAAGTAGTATTGGATGAGAATAAAGTTCCTGAAAAACTAAATTGGTCAGCAAAAGATGGAGGAATAGATAAAGCGGAATCAAAAGCAATGTTGCTTTCTGTTTGGGATAGTAATACGCAAGAGACGCTACGCATTGATTTATGGACTAAAGATATGCCTGTAGATGAAATGAAGAAATTTTTTCATCAAACACTTGTAGCCATGGCGGATACTTTTGAACGTGCTACAGAGGAAGAAAAAATGGCAGCTACGATGCGTGATTTCTGCGATTATTTTGCGGAAAAACTAGAGTTAATGAAATAAAAGGATATCGCATTAAGATTTAAAACAAGCCTCAACATTGTTGAGGCTTGTTTTATGAAACTACTAAAAGATTACAACCTCGAATATCGGAATGGTCAAATCTACCTAAGACTTCAAAGCTGTGATCTGAATATTTTTTTCCTAAATCTTGTGTAGCGATAAAGGAACAAGAATTTATGTTGGCTAAATCGATGATGTTTAATCCTCCCGTTTTTCCAGTAGAGACATAACTAAGTGCGTCTTCTGTATCTCGAACTAGAATATCCATCCATGGCGGGCATTCAAATCGACCATCTCCTAAAGAATATGCTTGAGACAATAATTCTGTCATGCCATATTCAGAATGAATTTTAGAAACTCCAAATCCATTTGTCAAGATTTGATGTAGTTCTTCGCGAATAAGTTCTTTTCTTTTGCCTTTCATTCCTCCAGTCTCCATTATAATTGTATTATTTAATGTAAACGAATGTCTTTCTATAAGATCAAGAAGAGCATAGGTCACTCCTATCAATAATACATTTTGCCCTGCTTTATCTAGTTCAATAAGTTTTTTTGCTAATGCATCGTGATCATGTAAGTAAAAACCACTATCGGGATGGTTAGAGGACTCTATAAAGTCTTCTACCATATAGATTAAAGAAGAGCCTTCTCTTTCTAAATAAGATGGAAGTAAAGCCAATACGGCATAATCTTCGATGTTTCCATAAAAATGAGAAAATGCTTTTCTGAAACTGGCTTCATAAAAGCTCAAGTCTGTTACTAGGTGTTTACTAGTTAGTATCCCTGTTGTTCCACTACTATTAAAGGTTGTTTGTATTGGATCGGTCGAGCTTAGAACTGTTTTACTCTTAAAAAATTCAATTGGTAAAAAGGGAATATCCTGAAGATTGTCTACTTCTCGTGGTGTGCGTTTTAGCAACTTGCAAAATTGTTGGTATACAAGGTTGTTCTCATATTGGAAACGAAAAACCTTCAATGCAGTTTTTTGAAACTCTTTTGTGGTATTAATCTGGATAATATCTGCTGGTGTAAACACGTCGAATTTTTTTGTAAAAATACAAATAAAAAAGCACCCATTAAGTAGGTGCTTTTATAAAATATGATCGTTTTGATAAATGCTATTTTACAATGATTTTTCTTGTAGAAATAGCTTCTTTTTCTTTAATGTTTATAATATAGACACCAGGACTTACGTTGTAAGGGAGTACTAACTCTTTAGACGTAAGTGTTGTTGCGAATACTTTTTTTCCGACAACATTGTACAAGCTAATCTCTTTGGTAGTATTAGCTCTGCTTTCGATGTAAATTCTACCGTCAGTAACGGGATTTGGGTATAAGACTAAACCTTCTACATTTTCAGTAGATTTTGAGGTTACACTAGGAGACCCTATTTGCGCGTAACCAATATTTGGTGTTAAAGCAAAGAAACATAGGCTTAGTATAAATATATAGAGGTAGTTTTTATCCATGGAACTTAATTTTAACGATAAAAATACTTATTTAATTTGAATAAAAAAAGAAAAAAGTCATTTACCTTGAGGAGTAAATGACTTTTTTAACATTTTTAGGTTACTTTATTTTAAAGACCTATTGTCCAACCTTTAGCCCATTCTGGAACTGAAACTCCATTTCCTGCACCCGTTGCATCTGCATTTTCTGTGAATACATTGTTTACATCTACTGCCTCAGAAGCTGTGTTTTTACCTTTCGCCTTAACTGCTACATTGTCAAATTTAACATTTGTAACTTTTAAGGAACCGTTTGCTACATTAGCAAGTGTTTCGTCGTGATCTACATCAAAACCAGTTTTCCAATTGCTTAAAACTACGTTGTCGATAATTCCTCTAGTTCCTTCTCTTAACTTCATAGCTTGAGTTTCTTTTAGCTCTTCTGAAGTGTTTAATCCTAATCCGATTAATGTTATGTTTTTGATTGTTGGATTTGCAATTGGTGAGGCAGATCTATCTTTACTATTGTTGTCTGCTTCAATTCCTCTATTTGCTATTCCGCTTTCTTTTGAGAACCAAAATTCATTGGATCCAGTCCAACCTTCAGTCCAGTCAAATTGATCATCGTCATTATGCGTTGCGACTAAATATTTGGTATTTACCGTTCCTCCAAACCACTCGAATCCATCATCAGATCCTTCGTGAGCTTGAACGTATTCAACTGTTGTACCATTACCTACTCCAAAGAAAGATAATCCATTAAACTCTTTTTCACTATTATAAGCTGCACCTGCATATTCAATTCTTAGATATTTAATTGATCCAGAATTGTCGTTTGCATCGTTACCTCCATAGGTTAAATCTGAAACTTCTGCAGTTGCTGTAGTTCCTTTATTAATAGGAGCTTTTCCACAAAGTACCAAACCTCCCCAGTTTCCACGTTTTGGCTCAGCACCTGTCATTACAACTGGATTGTCTTTCGTTCCATTTACGAAAATCTTACCTCCTTGTGCAACAGCTATGTAAGCAGAAGTTCCTCCTTCTCCAATTATTTTCGTTCCTGCAGGGATAGTCAATTCACTTCCGTTCCCGATAATAAGTTTTCCTTTTAATCTGTATACTTTAGTAGCGTCTAGTGTGATTTTTTCATTCACAAACTCTCCCCTCATATTATCTGGGTCAATTAAACCAGGAGTTGGCTTTATAGGATCACCTCCGTTTGAATTGTTGTTGTCATCACTACTACAGCTTGTTATAAAAGCTGATACTGCTAAAATGGCGAATCCGTTTCTAATTAATTTTTTCATTTTTTAAGTGTATTGTTTGATTTATTATTGTTAAACAAAGTTGCAGTTTTGTTTTTTTTTATCGGTTAACTCATTGTGATTGAATGATTATCAAAAAGGAAACTTTACTTTACCTAAATGTTATCAAGGTTAAATTAAAAAGCCACTCATTCCGAGTGGCTTTTTGTTAGAAGGTATAATTAAGACTCAAACTGAAGTTTCTTCCTAATCTATAAGAGTTAACCAGAACATCATTATTTAAGTTCTCTTGGACCGTTTCAATTTTAGGATCTAATAGGTTTTTAGCACTGATGCCCATACCAAAGTTTTCTGTAAATTTTGTTTTGAAAACGAAATCCAACATTCCGAATGATTTATCAACCAAGTTTCCGCTTCTTTCTGTTCCAATAGAGTTTAATTTATCAGAGAAATGTGCATAAGAAAGTGTTGCCATTATGCTTCGATCTTGCCATTCTTTAGCGTACGTTAAGTCTGCGTTTAATAAGAAATCAGAAGCTCCTGTAAAGCTAGCTGTGTCGTGAGTAAATAGAGTGCGAATATTAGTTTCAGCTGCTACTTTATCATTATCTAGTTTTTGGTGTGTTTTCATGTAAGCTGCATTCAATCCAGCTGATATTTTATTGGTGTTTATTTCATCAAAACTGATAATGTTTTTTCGAACTTCAATTTCTACTCCTGCAGCATATCCATAATCTCCTGTATTTGCAAAAGTAATGTCGTTAGATGAAGATGCCATGACGATTTCATTGATTGGATTTTGGATGTATTTACCAAATGCTGTTACTGAAAAAATCTCATCGTTCTGTGGGAAAAACTCCCATTTTAAATCAAGGTTATAATCATCTGAAGGGTATAAATCTGGGTTACCAACTTTTACGGTGGTTACATCTTCGTAGATAAAACGTGCTCTCTCTTTAAACTGTGGTAGTGTGTAGGTTTTTGATGCAGCCAATCTTAAGTTATTCCTATCGTTGAGTTCGTACTTTAGTGAGAGATTTGGTAAGAAGGCTGTTTTGTCAAAGTCATCTGTTTTTTCTTCATCATCTAATTGGGTTCTCCAAGTCACTTCTTGAGATAGTTGCTCCAGACGAAGTCCTAATACAGTGGATAATTTTGGAGTTAATCGATATTCTAAAGCGGCAAATCCACCGTGAATAGTCATATCTCCACTATATGTTTGCGGATCTAAAGCACCTGCTGTATTCTTTCCTCCGCGGAATGTTTCAATATCAAAATAGCCTTGATTGAAGTTGGCTGCATTAAAGAACAGATCCATATTATTTGGGTCTACAGGATTTCTTCTTAAATCTCTGTTGATATTCAAATTAAATTGAGTGGCTTCAAAATCTCTTGTCTTCTTTCTGCCGTTATAGCCTACGATGAGTTTACCGTCAAATAATCCATCTTCATTCTTGGCAAAATTGTAGTCTAAAGATACATTTGCAGCTATTTCATTTTCAGTAAGATGGTCGAAATAACGATGGTTGTCCGATGTAGAGTTGGTTACAAAATAGTATTGATCGAAATTTGAAGTGCGTGTTGTGAATTGCATGCGATCAGGCGTATCTCCAGTAACGGTATTATAAGAGGTTCCCCAGTTTAAAACAAATTGATCGTTGAATTGATGCTTACCCAATAATTGCTGAACCATTAAGGTGTTTTCTTTATAAGTTTGTCTTCTTAAAAAGCCAGTGTCATTTCCTTCAGCTTTATCACGCATGTATCCCGTGTACTCTTCGTTTTTCTCAGAGGAGTCATTGATGAATAAAAAGTTATACTTGATATTGTTGTTGTGATTAATGTTATAATCAACATTAAACATTCCCGTTGTATTTGTGTTATAATTAAAAGATTCGAAAGCTAAGTCTTTTTCAAAAGAGCCTTGCGCCTGAGCTGTTCTCGCAAGCCCTTCTTTGTGATTAAAACCATTTTCAAATGAAGCTGTAGCAAATAAGTTTAATTGACCTTCAGTTCCGATATCGAATGATTTTCCAGTATTAACGCCCAAGTTGAATCCATAGGGACCTCTGTTTTTATTTTGAGTGCTATTTGTGAAAGCGTAGTTTTTTAAAGCGTTTTCAGGTATTTTAGTGTCTGAGAAACCTAAAAAGCTTCGGTCCGAAAGTAAGCGAAAATCATCTTGTTGAACTGCATTTGAATTAATAGATGATCCTATAGAAAAATTAAAATAGCCAGGTCCGTTATGCTTTTTGGAGATAATATCAACGTTTCCACCTGCAAAATCTCCATAATTTCTGCTTGAATATGTTTTGTCAATTGAGATATATTCTACAATATCAGTAGAAAAGATATCTAGACTGATATTTTTGTTTTCAGGATCATTAGAAGGAATTGGCAATCCGTTTAAGGAAGTGGTATTGTAGCGATCTCCTAAGCCTCGTACAAAAACAGTTCCGCTACTTTCTTGTTTTGATACCCCTGTTGTTTTGATAACTGCGGCAGCAACGTCACTTACTCCTTTTCGTGATAGTTCTTGAGAACCGATGTTTTGTTTTATTTCTAGAGAGCGTTGTTGATCTACTAAAAGTGCAGCTTCTTTACTTCGACTTCTTGTGGCTTGGACAACTACGCCTTCTAGTTCATAACTATTAGATGCTAAAGCGATATTTTGAGTTTTTGTTTCTCCTTGCTTAATAGCAATAGAAACTTCTTTGGAATCATAGCCTAAAAATTCAAAAACTACAATGTGGTTTCCAGCTGGTACGAGAAGCTCGAATTTACCATCTAAATCTGAATTGGCTCCAATTGAGGTTCCTTTAATACTTATGGTAGCGAAAGGAAGCCCATCATGGGTGTCTTGATCGGTTAATGTTCCTTTAAGTGTCGCATTTTGTGCCCAAATTCCTGTACAACAAAGTAGGGCGATTACTAAAAATTTAAAATTCATTTCGTGTGTTGATTAATTTTGCAGCAAAGAACAAGACTGAAAATGAATTTGAAGTTAAAGCCGTGTTACGTTTTTGTTGTGTATTGTCGTTAAAATTAGCTGTAGATTAAATAATTGTAAACTCCATGTTTGGTTTGTTTTTATATTTATCTTTGGCTAACAATATGCTATAAAACATGAAAAAAAAGGACATTAAGATCTTATTAGTAGATGATGAACAAGATATCTTGGAGATTATTGGATATAATTTAATTCAAGAAGGTTATCAGGTTAGTACAGCTAATGATGGAAGAGAAGCGGTGCAAAAAGCACAAAAAGAACTTCCAAATCTGATTATATTAGATGTTATGATGCCTGATATGGACGGAATGGAGGCTTGTGAGCAGATCCGTAAGATTCCTGCTTTAAAAAATACGATCATTACTTTTTTAACTGCTCGTGGGGAAGATTATTCTCAAGTTGCAGGGTTTGACGCTGGAGCTGATGATTATATCACCAAGCCAATAAAACCAAAAGTATTGGTTAGTAAAGTCAAAGCGCTTTTACGTAGATTGAAACAAGATGAAGTTCTTGGAGATGTTTTAAATGTTGGGAATATCGAGATCAATCGTGAAGAGTATAAGATTGTTAAAGATGGAGAAGAAATTGTATTACCACGAAAAGAATTTGAACTTTTTTATCTATTAGCTTCTAAACCAGGTAAAGTATTTAAGCGTGAAGAAATTCTTGATCGCGTTTGGGGAAATGAAGTAGTTGTTGGAGGAAGAACAATTGATGTTCATATAAGAAAGCTTCGTGAAAAAATTGGAGACGAATGGTTCAAAACCATTAAGGGTGTGGGTTATAAATTAGATTTATAATGAGCGTTCGCTTTAAAAAGTCCTATAAATTTGCATTAAAATCCGCTACTTTTATCACAGTATTTACCTTGTTAATACTGTGGCCATTATTCTATTTTTTTGCAGATGTTGCTTGGTGGCTCTACTTGGTTTATGCCTTCCTCGTTTTCTCTAGCTCCTTTTTTATTATTCAATATCGTGTAGAACATTTTATTTATCGACGCGTAAAAAAGATTTATGACAATGTATCCTTGCTTGACTCTACTGTTTTACGTAGTCGTCCTGTAACTACTGATATGGAAACTCTAACCAAAGAAGTTCAGAAATTTGCTCGATACAAGAAGATCGAGATAGAATCTTTAAAGGTAAGAGAAGAATATCGTCGTGAATTTTTGGGGAATATCTCTCACGAATTAAAAACACCTTTATTTACTGTTCAAAGTTATTTGTCAACGTTGTTGGATGGGGCTATGGACGATAAAAATGTACGTGTTAAATATCTAGAACGTGCAGAGAAAGGAGTAGAAAGATTGATCTATATCGTAAAGGATCTAGATATGATTTCTAAATTAGAAACAGGAAATTTGCACTTAAATTATACGGAATTCGATATTGTTCAAGCAGTAAAAACTGCTTTTGAATTATTGGAATTTAGGGCAGATAAAAAAGAGATCTCTTTGATTTTTGAGATGAAATATGAGGAGCCAATTATGGTTTATGCTGATGAGGATCGTGTGGTTCAGGTAATTTCTAATTTGGTAGAAAACTCAATTAAGTACGGAAAACAAAAAGGGACTACGGAAGTAAGTATTGAGGATCTTGTTAATAACAAAATCATTGTACGTATTACGGATAATGGGGAAGGAATTAAGCCAGAATATATTCCGAGGTTGTTTGAACGTTTTTTTAGAATTGATAAAAGTGGTGCGCGCAGTGTTGGAGGCTCAGGATTAGGGCTTTCAATTGTGAAGCATATTGTAGAAGCACACGAGGAACATATTTATGTCGAAAGTAGGCATGGCTACGGTTCCGAATTCTCATTTACGCTCGAAAAGACGAAATAATTCCGCCCAAGCCAAAGGCGGATTTTTTTGCTTTAAACCTTTGTAAAAGGGAACTCTACTTAACATTTCAATTTTAAAATCGGATTGGCTTGCGTATGGAACCAAACCTTTTTGATCTAAGTTTTTTGCAAGATATTCTTGTTCATATTGACCAGGAGTAGGAATAAAAAAAGCTTTTTTTCCTAGTTGAGCCAAATCCATAATTGTTGTATACCCTGAACGAGTGAGTACTATTTCACTTTGATTAAATGCTAACTCTAATTGTTCGCTTGTCATATAATTATAAGTGATCTGGTTTAAGCGCTCCGTTATGTGCTGTTTTTCTTCAATAACTCCACGTACAAGTAGTACTTTTCCTTGATATTTTTTTAACTCCTTGTTTATTTTTTTTTCTAACAGTGATCTTTGTGGTTCAGGTCCTGAAAGTAAAACAAGGAGATCGTATTGTTGCGTAGTTGCTTTTTTGTGTAAACGACTTAAGCTACCAATGTATTGGATGTTTAATTTTGTCTTGTCTAAATGGCCTAGTTTCCCAGAAAGATTAGGCTTAGTTTCTGTATCAGGAACCCAACATACTTGGAATTTTTTAATGAAGTATTGGTGTGTTTTCGATGTTATCCAAGAGGTGTTTCCTGTTAGAACATTGAGTTGGTGTGTAATGAAAACTGAAGGGATCTTAGAGCCATAGGCACCTAATCTGTTGTCAGATATGAGCCCGTCAATGTGGTAGTCTTCTACGATTTTTTTTATCAAGCGTTGCTCTGCGCGAATAGCTCTGTAAATCTTAGGGAGTTGTGCTATTAATTTAAGTTTGAAATAACGCCCTTTTTTGGCATATTGTATTTGATATGGTGGTAATGATATAGCTGTTAATTCAGGGAATTCTTTTTGCAAGAGTTGAAGTGCTGCACCATCTGAGGCTAAAAGCACTTCATAATTTTGACTTTGTAAGGCTTTAATGATAGGAATACAACGCGTTGCGTGACCCAACCCCCAATTTAGGGGTACCACAAGAATTCGACCTTTATTTGTAGACTTATTTACAATGTCCTTTTTCGGAATTTGAATGTAGTGGATGGAGTCTTTCATCGCTCTGGAGTTTTTTAAGTCACTTTTATATGAAATATTTCTCCACTAAATATAAAAATACTTCAGATTCATTATATTTCCTTAATTTTACCAAAAAATTAAATTACATCGTGGGAAGTAAAAATAAGTTGAAGCGCTTTAGAGAAAACGATACTTTTGGTAACGTATATCAGCCAAGTAGAGAGGAAATGGTAGGAGACTTTGCTCTCAAAGGAAAATGGAATCAAGAGGTTTTTAAAAATGATCAACCTATTGTTTTGGAGTTAGGTTGTGGAAAAGGTGAGTATACCGTAGAGTTAGCGAAACGTTTTCCTGAAAAGAATTTTATAGGAATTGATATTAAAGGTGCTCGTTTTTGGCGCGGTGCAAAAACTGCAGTAGAAACTGGTTTGACTAATGTAGCTTTTTTAAGAACTCAAATTGAGTTAATAGAGAATGCTTTTGATTTGGCTGAAGTGAGTGAAATTTGGATTACTTTTCCAGATCCACAAATTAAATATAAACGTACAAAACACCGTTTGACTAATTCTGAGTTTTTACAACGTTATAAACGTATTTTAAAAGAAGACGGAATTGTGAATCTAAAAACAGATAGTGAATTTATGCACGGTTATACCTTAGGGCTTTTACATGGTGAAGGGCACGAAGTTATTTATGCAAATCATCACGTTTACAAGAATGAAGGTGCTCCTTCTGTTGTTACTGAGATTCAGACTTTCTATGAGCAACAATATTTAGATCAGCAGAAAGCAATTACTTATATTCAATTTAGAATAAAATAAAATGGGTGACGCGTTTGGATTATTTATTTTCGGTTTTGTTGCTGCTGTAATTGGTGTTTCTTTGCCAGGACTTTTAAATATGACAGCTGTTAAAATTTCTAAAAACGAGGATAAGAAAAGTGCTTATTCTTATGTTTTGGGGGCCTTAACTGTAATTTTTATCCAAACGTATATCGCTATTTTTTGTGCAAAACTTATAGAGTCAAATCCGTTTATTTCTAATGCATTACAAGAAATAGGTTTTGTAATATTTTTAGGATTGACAATCTACTTTCTCATTTTTGCTAAAAAAAGAGAGAAGAAGAAAGAGCAATCTCCTGAAAAGAACACTAAGAATCAGAATCGTTTTTTTTATGGTGCATTCTTAGCGATTTTAAATGTTTTTCCAGTTCCTTATTACGTTTTTTTAAGTATCACAATTGCTACTTATCAATTTCCTGTTTTTGAAAACCCTTTCACATCATTGTTCTGTTTAGGTGTAGTTTTAGGCTCCGCATTGATGTTTTATCTTTACATTACTTTCTTTAAAAAATCGTCGGAAGATGCGTTTATTTTACGAAATATAAATTACTGCATCGGTAGTATCACGGGAGCTATAGCGTTGATTACCTTGTATAAATTGCTGCAATAAATGAGTGATCAAGAAGGCTTTTTTCAGCGTGTTTATGAGGTTGTAAAGCAAGTGCCTTACGGACGAGTAACAACTTATGGAGCTATAGCAAAATCTTTAGGAGCTGCTCGTTCTGCGCGTATGGTAGGATGGGCATTAAATGCCTCACATGGCAATTTGGAGGTGCCTGCGCATCGAGTTGTCAATAAGCAAGGGTTACTAACTGGGAAGCATCATTTTCAAGGAAAAAATTTAATGCAACAGCTACTTGAAAATGAAGGTGTCTGTATTGAAAATAATCAGATTGTAGATATAGATCGTTATTTTTGGCAACCTCCAATAAATCACTAAATCCATCCATTTAGAGAAGGTGATATTTAGAAACTTATCTTAATCGAATCCTTAAGAGGTCCTTTTTTATTAAACTCATTCTGTTTTAGAAACTGAAAACCAGTATATAAGTGTTTTTTAAAATACTTAAACCAACCTTTCTAGAGTTTTAAATCATTTTATCGGAGCGTTTCTGTTTACAGTTTTTCATAAGAAAAACCAATGTAGCTATTTGTATTTAGTATATATTAACTTTAGTTTATCAAGATTTACTCTTATATTTGCCTGTTAGGATATAAGGTATTAATCTGTTGAAAATTAAACGTATATATGAAAATAGATAGAAGAGAGGTTTTGAAAGCTTTAGAAACTATTTCTGTAGCTGGAGAAGGTAAAAATATGATTGAAAGTGGCGTTGTTCAAAATGTAATGACTTTTGGCGATGAGGTTGTGGTTGATTTAACATTAACGACACCTGCTATGCACATCAAAAAAAGAGCTGAAGCAGATGTTACAAAAGCAATTCACGATCTTGTAAATAAGAATGCTACCGTACGTGTAAATATTAAAGTTGAGGCTCCAGAAAAAACGGAGATTAAAGGAAATGAAATTCCTGGAATAAGTAACATTATTGCTATTTCTTCTGGAAAAGGAGGAGTAGGTAAATCTACTGTTACTGCAAACTTAGCAGTAACTTTGACAAATATGGGCTTCAAAGTGGGGGTTTTGGATGCTGATATTTATGGACCATCTATGCCTATTATGTTTGATGTAGAAAGTGCTAAACCACTATCTGTTCAGGTTGATGGGAAATCAAAAATGGAACCAATCGAAAACTACGGAGTTAAAATCCTTTCTATTGGATTCTTTACCAAACCAGATCAAGCTGTGATTTGGAGAGGACCTATGGCTGCAAAAGCATTAAACCAAATGATTTTTGACGCAAACTGGGGCGAATTAGATTTCTTACTTCTTGACTTACCTCCTGGAACTGGTGATATCCATTTATCAATTATGCAATCATTGCCAATTACTGGGGCAGTGGTTGTAAGTACTCCACAAGCAGTGGCTTTGGCAGATGCTAAAAAAGGAGTATCAATGTTTATGTCAGAAAGTATCAATGTTCCTGTTTTAGGAATTGTTGAAAACATGGCTTACTTCACTCCTGAAGAGTTGCCAAATAACAAGTATTACATTTTTGGAGAAAACGGAGCTAAGCATTTAGCACAAGATCTAAATGTACCGTTCTTAGGAGAAGTTCCTATTGTTCAAAGTATTCGAGAAGCTGGAGATTATGGTCGTCCAGCAGCGTTACAAGAAGGAACAATCGTAGCTGAAGCTTTTGATAAAATTGTAAAAAATGTAGCTCAAGAGGTAGTGCGTAGAAATGAAAGTTTACCTCCTACAGAAGCAATCAAAATTACTACTATGGCAGGTTGTTCTGCTGTAGGGAAAAACTAAAACAAACCAAAATAAACGAAGCAAACTCAATATGACATCAGATATAATCTTAAAGAACGTAGAAAGAGCATTGGATGAAATCCGCCCTTTCTTAAATTCAGACGGTGGAGACATTACTTTAATTAGTATTGACGATAACAAGCACGTAAAAGTGCGTTTGGAAGGAGCTTGTACTTCTTGTAGTGTAAATCAAATGACGCTAAAAGCAGGGGTTGAAACTACAATTAAAAAGTATGCACCTGAAATCGAATCCGTAACGAACGTCGAAGACTAGTCGAGATTATCACAGGCAGTGGAATCACTGAATTTTAATAAGTTGATAATTGTCATAGTAAATTTATAACGCAAGTAAGAACTTTGCACTTAAAGAGTTGAATTATGATTGAAACAGATATTTTAATAATTGGAGCAGGACCAACTGGTTTGTTTGCTGTTTTCGAAGCTGGATTATTAAAGTTAAAATGTCACCTTATTGACGGATTGCCTCAACCAGGAGGACAATTAACAGAGTTGTATCCTAAAAAACCTATTTTTGATATTCCAGGATATCCTTCTGTAGGTGCAGCAGAATTGGTTGATAATCTCATGGAGCAGATCAAGCAATTCCAACCTGGGTTTACTCTGAATGAGGTAGCTGATACTATTGATAAACTAGAAGATGGTACTTTTATAGTAACTACAAATAAAGGAACAAAACATCACGCAAAGGCTGTAGCTATTGCTGCTGGATTGGGAAGTTTTGAGCCTCGTAAGCCTTTGTTGGACAATCTTTCGTTCTATGAAGATAAAGGGATAGAGTACTTTGTAAAGCGTCCTGAAATGTTCCAAGACAAGCGTATTGTAATAGCTGGTGGTGGAGATTCCGCATTGGATTGGAGTATTTATTTAGCAGACATTGCTAAAGAGGTTTCTTTGGTACATAGACGTAATGAATTTAGAGGTGCTTTAGATTCTGTTGAAAAGGTACAGAAATTAAAAGACGCGGGTAAAATCAATTTAATAACTCCTGCGGAAGTTGTTGACCTGTACGGTGATGCAAAGCTGGACGGAGTTGTTATTGAACGTGATGGTGTTCGCGAGAATTTTGATTGCGATTACTTTATTCCATTATTTGGATTGACTCCAAAACTAGGGCCAATTGCAGATTGGGGGCTTGAGATTGAGAAAAATGCCATCAAAGTAAATAATGCCTTGGATTATCAAACGAATATTGAAGGGATTTATGCTATTGGTGATATCAATACTTATCCTGGGAAGTTAAAGTTAATTCTTTGTGGATTCCACGAGGCTACTTTAATGTGTCAAAGCGTTTATAATCGCTTAAATCCAGGGAAGAAATATGTATTAAAATACACTACAGTTTCTGGAATCAATGGGTTTGATGGAACTCGTAAAGAAGCGGAAAAAGCTGTTGTAAAAACAATAGAATAAAATGTCAGATATAAAAGTTACGATAATTGATCGTTTAGGTGAAAGGCATGTTGTAGATGCGCCTACAGATATGAATATGAACGTGATGGAATTGGTTCGTGCCTACGAATTGGCTCCTGAAGGAACAATTGGTGTTTGTGGTGGTATGGCAATGTGTGCGTCTTGTCAATGTTATGTGCATAATGCAGATGAGGTAACGCTTCCGGAGATGAATCCAGATGAAGAAGCGATGCTTTGGGAGGCATTTAATGTAAAAGATTCAAGCAGACTAGGGTGTCAAATTCATTTAGCACCAGAATTAGACGGACTTGTTGTAGAATTAGCGCCAGAGAGTTAATTGTTTACTGATAAATAATTATCTTTTAGTAATTCGTTATTTATGTAAAACATTAAAAACAAAGGGCTAATAGATAAATGAAAGAGTAAAAGCGTCTGTTGTGGATTTAATCCATAACAGACGCTTTCTTTTTTGGCATACATTACTTTTATTAAAAGTATGATGTTGGTTTGCTGCTTTTTATAAAGCTTGAGTTTTTATCCCTAGTTTAAATACTTATATTTGTTTGATACAAATTATAAAGAAGCTATTATTTTATGAAAAAAACACTTACAACTTTGTTGGTAGCCACAGTGATTTTGTCTTGTAAACAAGAGCACAATGAGGAAGCTATTGCTTTGACTTATCCTGAAACTAAGAAGGGAACAGTTGTAGATACTTATTTTGGTGAAGAAATTGCAGATCCTTATCGTTGGTTAGAAGACGATCGTTCTGAAGAAACTGCAGCTTGGGTAAAAGCAGAAAATGAAGTAACTTTTGATTATTTAAACAAAATTCCTTTTCGTGATGCGCTAAAAGAGCAGATGGAAAAAGCGTGGAACTACGAGAAAATCGGAGCTCCTTTTAAAGAAGGTGATTACACATACTACTTTAAAAATAATGGATTACAAAATCAATCTATTTTGTATCGTAAAGGTAATGATGGTAAAGAAGAAGTGTTCTTAGATCCAAATAAGTTCTCTAAAGAAGGGACTACATCATTGGGTGGAATCAATTTTTCTGAAGATGGAAGCAAAGCAGCTTACGCCATTTCTGAAGGTGGTAGTGATTGGAGAAAAGTGATAGTATTAGATACAAAAACATTGGAAATTATAGGAGATACTATAGTTGATGTTAAGTTTAGTGGAATTTCTTGGTTGGGGAATAAAGGGTTTTACTACTCAAGCTATGACAAACCAGAAGGAAGTGAATTATCAGCAAAAACAGATCAACATAAGTTATACTATCACGAGTTAGGAACAGCTCAGCGTTCTGATATTTTGGTGTTTGGTGACAAGCAAAAAAGACGATATGTGAGCGGGTCGGTAACAGAGGATAATCATTATTTGGTAATCACAGCGGCGAATTCAACTTACGGAAATGAATTATATTTAAAAGATTTAACTCAGCCAAATAGCCCAATAGTTGCTGTAGTTAATAATTTTGATAATAACAGTACAGTTGTTGAAAGCGAAGGATCTAAGCTCTATATCGCTACAGATTGGAAAGCACCAAATCAGCGTATTGTGACTGTTGATGCTAAAAGTCCAAAACAAGAAAATTGGGTGGATTTTATACCTACTACAGAAAATGTTTTATCTATTTCTACTGCAGGTGGATATTTCTTTGCGCATTATATGAAAGATGCAGTTTCGTTAGTGAAACAGTATGATTATAAAGGCAAAGAAATACGTGAAATTGAATTGCCAGGTATTGGAACTGCAGGCGGTTTTGGTGGTAAAAAAGAGGATAAAACAGTATATTATTCATTTACAAACTATATTACCCCAGGAACTATTTATGCATTAGATGCTGATACAGGTAGTTCTAAAATTTATGAGCAACCTAAAGTAGCTTTTGATGCCTCTAAGTTTGAATCAAAACAAGTTTTTTATACGTCAAAAGACGGTACTAAAGTGCCGATGATTATCACGTATAAAAAAGGAATTACTTTAGACGGGAAAAACCCAACTATGTTGTATGCATATGGAGGATTCAATGTGAGTTTAACTCCGAGTTTTAGTATCGCTAACGCTATTTGGTTAGAAAATGGTGGCGTTTACGCAGTACCAAATCTACGTGGTGGTGGTGAATATGGAAAAGAGTGGCATGTAGCAGGAACACAAATGCAAAAACAAAATGTATTTGATGATTTTATTGCAGCAGCTGAATATCTAATTTCAGAAAAATATACATCATCAGACTTCTTAGCAATTAAAGGTGGATCAAATGGAGGACTTTTGGTTGGAGCTACCATGACACAGCGTCCTGAATTAATGAAGGTGGCTTTGCCTGCAGTAGGAGTGTTGGATATGTTGCGTTATCATACGTTTACAGCTGGAGCTGGATGGGCTTATGACTACGGAACTGCAGAAGATAGCAAAGAAATGTTCGCTTATTTGAAAGGATATTCGCCATTACACAATGTTAAAGAGGTGTCTTATCCAGCAACTATGGTAACTACTGGAGATCACGATGACCGTGTAGTGCCTGCCCATAGTTTTAAGTTCGCAGCAGAGTTACAAGCTAAAAATAATGGAAAAAACCCGATGTTAATCAGAATTGAAACCAATGCTGGGCACGGAGCAGGTAAATCTGTCGCTCAAACAATTCAAGAAAATGTAGACTTACAAGCGTTTACTTTGTATAATATGGGTGTTCGTAAGTTGAAATAAATAAGTATCTGTAAAAGATAATTACCAATAAATAAAAACCCCTTGTGCTTTGGACGAAGCGCGAGGGGTTTTGCTTTTTGATGTTATTTTGTTTATTCGTATTTGTAGTCTTTTACGCCAGCGTGAATCTCTACATTTAAAAAGTTTGATTCAGGCGGTATTGGACAAGAATATTTAGGGTTATAAGCGCAATATGGATTATAGGCTAGATTGAAATTTAGAAGTAAGCTATCTCCTTCCGGAATCTCCATATCAATATAGCGCCCTCCGCCATAAGTTGCTACTCCTGAAGTAAGGTCGGTAAATGGTAAAAAAAGATGACTTTTATACTCTTCTTTAGTAATGAGGTTCATATCTTGAAATACATCCAATTGTTGTTTTTTACCGTTAAAAGTAAAATGAATTTCACCAAACTTCTTATAAATCGGCTTTCTGTTTGTAGTGGTTGGCATTTCAAATGGTTCTTCATTTGGTGTTCGTACAAGCTCAGCTTCAATTATAAAACGTTCGTTTATAGGATAAAAATCAAGACCTTTAAATTTTTTAAGTGCATCCGGTACAAGGGGTGATGTTTTTTTATTTGCGAATTCCTTGTTTAGTGATTTTTGAAACTTTTCTGATTTTTGAGCTTCTGTAAGTGTTTGTGCACAAGCGATACTGAGAAAAAGTAGTGCTGCTAGTGCGATAATATTTTTCATGATTAGGTTTTTGGTAAATATAAAGCAAAAAAAATTGTTCGCTAAATGTAAAGAATGAAAAATTTTATTTACAAATAGGCGATTTCAACTAGATCAACAACGAGTGTTTTAAAATTATTAAGCCTTTAAGAGCGTTGTTTTTTTTGATGAAATGCTAATTTTCTGTTACATCTAGTTCTGATCTTGTGTTAATCAAGGCCGTAGAGGCTATTTTTAGAGTCCTGAGTTGGTTTTGTTTGAGATAATATGTTTTGTATTGTCGAATGTTTTTTAGGCTTCTAAAAGAGTTAAAATTAATTGAATTAAAATTAAGGCTGTCAAATTAGAAAAATAGCTAAGAGGAACAATGTATCAAACGATGCGAAGTAGAGGACATTTAAATTTATATATTAAAATTTAAGGGCAACCGAGTCTATCGATTTTTTACGAAATAGTGCTTTTTTGAGATTCTCTTTACCAGTGGTTTTATTTGTTTTAAATTATATTTCCTCGTTTTTGGTGTTTTTTTGTTGAAATGCTTCGAGTCTTGTTCGGGTCTTGTTCGGGTCTCCTTCGGAAAACAGCCCTCAAACCCGAGTAAACACTGGACTCTTCCGAAGCGCTTCCGAACAAAGCTTAAATAAAAGGAATTAAAACATTGACTACTAGATGTTTAAATTTTTTAAATTATCAAAAGTGAGCATTTTCGTCAAAAGTGAGCAAAATGTATCATTTACTATCAAAATCAGCATTTTGAATATAAGGTAACGTTAAGTAGGTAGGTTTTTGAAAAGAATCGTGGAAGTAATGTTGTAGTAACTTTCTAAGCTTGCAATGTGCTTATTAGATCTTTATATTGAATGTAAATTAAAGGCTTTGTAACTAGATAAAGAGAAAATTCGGTATGATAGAGGGGTTTTTGCGATAGGATCAATACAAAAAAAGTCCCCTTTTGAGAAGAGGACTTTAAATTAAGTGTATTGAAAAGCTTATTTAATTTTAGCTTTATCTAATGCATTGTTAATGCTTTTTTTTGCGTCAGCTTTAGCTTCATCAACTTTAGCGTTAGCATCTTTTTTCAATTCTGTTGCTTTAGCATCAGCGTCATCTTTTAATTCGTTTGCTTTTGCTTTAACTTCTTCAACTTTAGCATCAGCATCATTTTTCAATTCGTTTGCTTTAGCATTAGCGTCATTTTTCAACTCTTCAGCTTTATCTTTAGCTTCATCAACTTTTACGTTTGCATTTTTCTTTGCATTCTCAATAGTTTCTTTTAAGCTTTCTTCTGCTTCTTGAGTTTTTTGTTTAGCACTTTCCCAAGCTTCGTTAGCTTCGTCTACTGCTTTTTGAGCAGCTTCTTTAGCTTTGTCATCACCTTTTTCAATAGCTTCTTCTAAAGCTTTTTGAGCTTCTTTTACTTTTGCTTCAGCTTCGTTGCTTAAGTTTTCTAATTCCGCTTTAAGTGATTCTTGTTTTGAGATTGCTTCATCAGAGATTACAACTTCTGTTCCGTCTGTTGCCTCTGCATTGTTTTGCTTACATGATGTTGCGAAAAGCATAGTACATGCAGCTACTGATAACATTAATTTTTTCATAGTAATTGTATTTATTTATGAATCAAAATTACGAAAAAAGTAATCCGAATATGAAGAAAGAATGATTTTTAACAAAAAGTTTAGTATTGAGAGTGCTTTTTTCGCTAATCGTAACGTAGTGGGCCAAAGTTATTGACGTATCTGGCAATTACGTTTTTTCTGCTGCTTATATATGGGCCCGATTGTGCTGCTTTGTATCGTCTTGGACTAGGTAATATAGCTGCGATTCCTGCAGCCTCATATGGACTTAATTTAGCTGCATCTTTTTTATACCAATGTTGGGCAGCAGCTTGTGCTCCGTAGATGCCTTCGCCCATTTCAATGCTGTTGAGATACACTTCCATTATGCGTTCTTTGCTCCAAATCAGCTCGATTAAAATGGTGAAATAGGCTTCAAGACCTTTTCTTATAAAGCTTCTTCCAGGCCAAAGAAATACATTTTTAGCAGTTTGCTGTGAAATGGTGCTTCCTCCTTTAACCTTTTTACCTTTTTTATTGTCTTTATATGCTTTTTCTATAGCTTTAAAGTCAAAGCCGTTGTGAGACAAAAAATTTCCGTCCTCACTTGATATAACTGCTTTTTGAAGGTTGGGACTTATTTTTTCAAGTGATACCCAATCGTGTTTTAACTTGAGAGGTTTGCCTTCTTGTTTTTGTTCAATACAGCGAATAACCATTAAAGGAGTTATTGGGACTGGAACAAATCTAAAGAAAATGACTGACACAATGGAGAGCCCTAAAAACCAGAGAAAAAACTTAGATAAAAATCGAAATATACTGCGAATCATCGTGGACTTATTTTGTGCGAAAGTACTAAAAATACGAATTAATATTTCAAAAAAAAAGCGATTGAAATTTCAATCGCTTTGAGTTTTTTTAATCTTCTTTTTTTCTTTTCATAAGTTTAATTACAATAGGTAATGTTGTCACAGCAACTAAGAAAAGAATGATGTATTCTATGTAGTCTTTTAAGTTAATGTCAAAGCTTTCTAATAAGTAAACCTGTAAGTAGTGTCCCGCAAAAATCAATGTAGTTGCCCAAAGAAACGAACTTAGAATATTATAGAGCATAAAACGTTTGAAATCCATATGAACAATACCTGCAATAATTGGAGCAAATGTACGTACTACAGGTAAAAAACGTGCGAATATGATAGCGCGTCCACCATGACGTTCAAAGAAAACTTTTGATTCGTATAGATATTTTTTCTTGAATATGAAATTGTCTTTTTTATTATAGAGGTAGTTTCCGCTTTTTGAGCCAAACCAATAGCCAAAAATATTACCTAAAATTCCAGCTATAGCAACAAAGGTGGATAAAAGTGCCACATTGGTAAAGTCACTTTCAATGCTAAACAGTTCTTGCATTAATGCTGTACTGTAAATCCCAGAAAGGAATAAAAGACTATCTCCTGGTAAGAAAAAACCTGCAAACAAGCCTGTTTCTGCAAAAACAATGAATAATACCACGTAGATGCCTATGTGGTGCCCAGCTATTTCTAGATTGATGTAGAATTCTGGATTAATGAGTTGTGAAATGTGAAACCCGTCCATTTATAATTTATGTGTGTTAAGTGTTCTTATTGGTTCTTCTAGTTTATTCTCAGATTTAGCCACTAACATTGCTACTGTTGCGTCTCCAGTAATGTTTACAGTAGTTCGCAGCATATCTAGTGGTCGATCAATGGCAAATATAAGACTTAAACCAGCTTCTGGAATGCCGGCTTGTGCTAAAACTATCACAAGCATTACTATTGCTGCACCAGGAACAGAAGCGCTACCTATAGAGGCTAAAGTTGCGGTGATAATAATTCCTATTTGCGTCATGGTGCTTAGGTCCATACCAAAGGCTTGTGCTATGAATACAGCAGATACAGCGTGATAAATGCTAGCACCATCCATATTAATAGTTGCGCCAATTGGGAGTACAAAACTAGTGATTTCTTTATCTACACCGAGATAATTTTGTGTTCGTTCTGTTGTTACTGGTAGGGTAGCTGCACTTGAGCTAGTTGAGAAAGCTAAAAGTTGGGCAGGAGAAATACCACTGATAAAAAAGCGAGGACTTCTATCCGTATAAATTTTTAGTATTAGTAAATAAAGTGTAACCATTAATAGCAAAGCAATAATAAAGGTACAAGTGTACATGATTAGGGCTTTGAATAAGTCGGCATTGGGAGCTTCAGCAACTAAGCTAGCCATTAAAGCAAAAACTCCGTAAGGAGAACAATACATGATCAAATCGATCATTTTGAGTATAATATCGTTCAGGCTATCAAAAAAGTCTTTTACAGGTTTTGTTTTTTCTTGAGGAATCAAAATCATAGAGATGCCCATAAATAGTGCAAAAAAGATAATTTGCAACATATTAGCATTGTCTCCAGAAGCTAAAAAAATGTTATCGGGTACAACATCTACTAAGGCTTGTAAGGGACCTTCGCCTGCTTTTTCTTTTGCAAGTGCAATTTTTGAATCAACTTCGGAAGTATAGCCAGATAATAATTCCGATCTGGTTTTTTCCGAAATATAGTTACCTGGTTGAATTAAGTTTACAACTGTTAAGCCTATTATTACAGCGATAATGGTTGTGCTTAAGTATAAAGCGATTGTTTTACCTCCTATTTTTGAAAGTTGACTTAAGTTTTTAAGATCAGAAACACCTTTGATTAAAGAAGCGAAAATTAGCGGAACGGCAATCAGTTTTAGTGCCTTGATAAAGATCGTTCCAAAAGGTTTAACCCAGTCGATGATAAAACTTTTACCGCCCTCAATATTCAGAACTATAAAGCTCAGCACAATTCCTAGGAGCATCCCAATTCCTATTTTGTAGTGAAGTGCTATTTTTCTCATCAACGTTGTGATTATTCGTTTTTTAGATTGATTTTGTTTTTTTGTTTTCGGTCGTGAAATTAATAAATTTTTTATATCTAAAAGATTTTTTAAATAAAAAATAACAATATAGAACCCTGTTTTGATGAAAATATTTTGAAATATACGTTGTAGCAAATCCGTTTTTGAACTCTTATAAAAAAGAGTAAATTTACGATCTAATTAAAATGAAAATATGAAGAAAATAGTTCTATTTGCTTTATGCTTGGCAAGTACCGCTTCTTTTTCACAAGAAGTGATGACTAAAGAGTTACTTTGGAAGCTTGGGCGAGTTTCTCCAGCAGGAGTTTCTAAAGACGGGAAAAACTTGATTTATAAAGTAGGGTATCCTGATATGGAAAACGATAAAATAAATTCAAAAGTTTATCAAATTCCTTTAACAGGTGGGACTCCTGTAGAAATTACAGATTATAAAAACCTTTTGAATGATAAGAATATTTCTCCAGATGGGAAAATGGTATTGTCTGATGAAGCGGTAAAAATTTCAAAGCAAAGAGGTAAAGATTTGTACCCAGTTGCAGCCCAATCGCAATCGTATGTTTTTGATGGATTGGATTATAGACATTGGGATACTTGGAACGATGGTACTCATAATCACGTTTTCGTAGCTCCTATAGATCAACAGGACCAGAAAGTCGATATTATGAAAGGAGAGCCTTATGATGCTCCTCAAAAACCTTTTGGAGGGGATGAGGATTATGTGTGGTCTCCAGACAGTAAACGAATTGTTTATGTTTCTAAAAAGAAAGTAGGAACGGAGTATGCTTTAAGTACCGATACAGATTTGTATGAGTATAATTTAGAAACAAAAGAAACGAAGAATTTAACGCCTGATAATCCAGGATATGATACCAATCCTGTTTTTTCTCCACAAGGTCATTTAACGTGGTTGCAAATGAAGCGTGATGGGTATGAGGCTGATAAAAACGATTTGATTGTTCGTATAGATGAAACGGATCTAAATTTGACTGCAAATTGGGATGGTACAGTAAATGGATACCAATGGAGTAAAGATGGATCTAAAATCTATTTTACAGCTCCTATTGACGGTACAATCCAACTTTTTGAAGTAAACTTTCCAGGAAGAACTTTTAAAGCAATTCAGGTTAAGCAACTAACAGATGGTCCATTTGATGTGACTGGGATTGTAGATGTTATAGGATCAAAGGCTATCGTAACGCGTACAGATTTTAATCATGCGACTGAAGTGTTTTCATATGATTTAAAAAAATCTAAATGGGAAGCTATTACAAAAGTAAATAAGGATGTGTATTATAATATTGCTTTAAGTAAAAGTGAAAAACGATATGTTACAACGGACGATGGACAAAAAATGCTTGTTTGGGTTGTGTATCCACCAAATTTTGATCCGAATAAAAAATATCCAACGTTGTTATATTGTCAAGGAGGACCACAATCTGCTTTAACACAATTTTACTCATTTCGTTGGAACTTTCAGTTAATGGCTGCGGAAGGTTATATCATTGTTGCACCAAACAGAAGAGGAATGCCAGGGCATGGTGTTGCTTGGAATGAAGCGATAAGTAAAGATTGGGCTGGAAAGCCAATGCAAGATTACTTAAATGCTATTGATGCAGTAGCAGAAGAGAAATTTGTAGATAAAGATAGATTAGGAGCTGTAGGAGCTAGTTATGGAGGATATTCGGTATTTTATTTAGCAGGTATTCACAACAATAGATTTAAGTCATTTATTTCACATTGTGGAGTGTTTAACTTAGAAAGTATGTATGGAACTACTGAAGAGGTGTTTTTTCCGAACTGGGATACTGGAGGAGCTTATTGGGAAAAAAACAATGTAGATGCTCAAAAAGCAATTACTGATTTTAATCCAATAAAAAATGTAGGAAAGTGGAATACTCCAATTTTAATTATTCAAGGAGAAAAGGATTTTCGCGTTCCAATTGGGCAAGGTCAAGAAGCTTTTCAAGCAGCTCAATTGCAAGGGATAAAAAGCCGTTTTGTATTGTTTCCGGATGAAAACCATTGGGTAACAAAACCTCAAAATGCACAAGTTTGGCAAGGGGAGTTTTTCCGTTGGTTAAAAGAAACTTTGTAAGTATTTGTATTTATTTTAAAGCCGTTTTGTTTTAAACAAAACGGCTTTTTTTTACTTAACTTTTTTAAATATAGACAGTAAGATAATAATACTGAGACCAGTAGAAAGTATTAGTCCAAGGATTCCAAACAAGGAGATGTTGAATATTTTTGGAGATTTATCTGAAAAAATCAACAAAGCTGATGCAATGTATCCTCCAGAGATGAGTACTGTATATGCCAAGCGATTAATGGCAGCCGCTACTGCTTTATTTGCTTGCGCTAGATCTTTGTTTTCTTGTTGAATGGTTAATTTGCCTTCTTTTAATTGTGTTAGAATTTGGTTGGTGTTTTCGGGTAGTTCCGATAAATTATCATGTAGATCTCTGAATGTGTGAAGTAGTTTGTTAAATATATAATTAGGATCTAAACGGCGCTTCACGATTTTTTTAATATAAGGACGTACACTATTAACTAGATTCATTTGTGGATCTAGTGTTCTTCCAATTCCTTCAATTAAGATAATTCCTCGTATCAAAAGATATAGATATTCAGGCATCAAAACATCATTGTTGTTGAGAAGATTTGTGAATTTCTTTAAAACAACCTTCAAGTCTAAATCCACTAAGGAATCGTTGTCGAGTAATTCGAAAATGGCTGCAATCTCACGCTCTAATTTATCTTCATCTTCGATATTAACCTCTAGAGCCATTTTTTTAATTGTTCTAATCAGGCGTTTGGCATCTTTTGCTATAAAATTCATTATAAAATCTTCGAGTAATTCTTTGTCTTTGGGAAGCATTTTTCCCATAGAACCAAAGTCAATAAAGGCAATTTGACTATTGGGTAGAACAAAGATGTTTCCTGGATGCGGATCTGCGTGAAAAAAACCGTGTTCAATAACTTGTGTCATATAGAGGTCTAGACCTTTTTGGGCAATAGTTGCTGGTACAAGACCTTGTGATTCTATTGCTTTTTTATCACTTATCTTAATACCATCAACAAAGTCCATGCATAGAATAGCATCATTGGACAATTCTCGATACGCTTTTAAAGTAAAGATATTTGGATTGTCTTTAAAGTTTTGAGCAAATTGTTCAATATTGTTTATTTCATTGTAAAATGATAATTCTTCGAAAATTGATTTTTCAAAACTTTCAATAACTTGTAGGAGTCTGATTTTTCTAAAAGTTTCACTTGTAGCCACGAGAATTTTAGCAATATCTTTCATTAAAAGTAGATCGGCCACAACTTGTGCTCGTATTCCTGGTCTTTTTATTTTTAAAATTACAGGAGTTCCATCAGAAAGAAAAGCTTTGTAAACTTGGGAGATTGATGCGGAAGCAAGAGGACTTTCATCAATACTTTTAAAATAGAGTTTTGAGTCAATTTCCAATTGCTGTTCAATAAAGGGACGAATGTCTAATGAAATAGGTTCGACCTTGTCTTGAAGTTTTTTCAACTCTAAGATGAGTCCTTCAGGCAGTAAATCTTCTCGATTACTAAACGTTTGTCCAAGCTTAATAAAAGTGGCTCCGAGTTCTTCTATTGCCATTCGTATGCGCTCGTAAAGATGTATTTCGGAAGTATTTGTTGGAGATTCTTTGGTGTATATTTTTAAATCCTCTGCTTTTTTCAATTTGGTTTGAATTAAAAATTCATTAAAACCGTATTTAGATAAAATGGCAATTAATTCTGCGCTGCGTTTGAATTTCATTTTCTGCTTCTCCATAACTTCTTTTCTTATAAAAGTACTAAAAATAAGATGTGTCAATTGCTTTTTCGATTTGAATTGCAGATTTTTTAACAGCTAAAAATGTAGTTTTATACTTAAATCAGAATTTGAGTAGGATGAAATCGTATAGGGTTTTTTATCTTTACAGCTTATAAAAAAGAACATTATGTATCATTTGAATTTAAAACCTTGGATAGTAGCAGTAGTGCTTTCGGCTGGGGTTACTGCAACTTATGCACAAGACCGATTGGTTAATTCTTTAAAAGTTAATGCTAGTGAAAAAAGCAAGGAACTTTATCAATTTACGGATGTAGTCAATATTGAAACCACTCCGATTAAGAATCAAGGATCTTCAGGAACGTGTTGGAGTTACTCGGCTAACTCCTTTTTAGAATCAGAAATGATGCGTATGGGAAAAAGACCAGTTGAGATTTCTCAAATTTTTACTGCTAGAAATGCTTATATTGAAAAAGGGAAAATGTATGTGCGTATGCACGGAGCGGTTACTTTAGGAGATGGTGGAGCTTTTCACGATGTAATCAATATGTATCGCAAATATGGAGCAGTGCCTCAATCGGTTTATTCTGGATTAAATTATGGAACAGATACCAATAAATTTGGAGAAATGGCAGCTATAATGGAAGGAGTATTAAAGGCTGTGGTATCTAATCCGAATGGGAAATTGACTCCGAATTGGGAGAAAGCATATACTGGAGTTATTGATGCTTATTTAGGTGAAGCTCCTGAAACTTTTTTGTTTGAAGGAAAAAAATATACTCCAAAATCATTTGCGGATGAGGTTGTTGGTATTAATCCAGACGATTATGTAGAGTTAGGATCAGATGTTAACTATCCTTGGTATTCTAAATTTACGTTATTGGTGCCAGACAACTGGTCTTTAGATCAAGTGTACAATGTAAAAATGGAAGAGTTGACAGAGGTGATTGATTATGCAATTCATAACGGATTTACAGTTGCTTGGGCTGGTGATGTAAGTGAACGCTATTTTAGTTGGAAAAACGGGGTTGCTTTTGTGCCTGAGAAAGATTTTGAGGAGATGACTACAGCAGAAAGAGAAGACCTGTTTAACGGTCCTAAAAAAGAGCGCAAAGTTACGCAGGAAATGCGTCAAGAAGCTTTCGATAATTATACTACAACAGATGATCATGGAATGCATATTGTAGGTATTTCTAAAGATCAGAATGGGAGAGAATACTATTTGATAAAAAACTCTTGGGGAGTAACAAATGATTATAAAGGATATTTATATATGAGTAAAGAATTTGTGAAGTATAAAACGACAGATATTTTATTGCATAAAAAGGGAATTCCAAGTAATCTTGCAAAAAAGCTAAAACTTTAACTTAACTCTAAGAGTTGATTGTTTTTAAAGCAAGGCTTCTTTTATAATTTTGTACAAAAATATAGTGTTATGGAAAAGATTCAAATGGGATTAGACAATATACTACACGCTATAGCTGTAAGTATACCTAAGGTATTATTAGGGGTAATTATTCTGTTAATAGGTTCGATTATTGTTAAGCTAGTATTGAAATTAGCAGTAAATCGATTGGAAAAACGAAAAGTAGATGTTTCGTTACAATTGTTTATTTATAGAGTGGTGCGTTTTAGTTTGTACTCTATGTTATTGATTACCGTTGCAGGTACAATTGGTATTCCTACAACTTCGTTTATTGCCATTTTTTCTGCTGCTGGTTTGGCGGTTGGTTTAGCTCTACAAGGGAGTTTGTCTAATTTTGCAGGAGGAGTATTGATTTTATTGTTTAGACCTTTTAAAGTAGGAGATTACATTAGTAATTCTGCGGGAACTTCGGGTACTGTAGAGCGTATTGATATTTTGTATACAACATTAAGAACCACTGATGGTATAAGTGTTTATAGTCCAAATGGTACTTTAGCAAATTCAGTGATTTCAAATTATTCAAATATTTCTCAGCGTCGTTTCGAGTTTATTGTAGGTATTTCTTATGATTCGAATATCAAAGTGGCTCGCGAAGTGATTTTGAATACGTTATCTGGATTTGAAAATGTTTTAAAAACACCAGGTCCCTCAATTTATGTTAGTAATTTAGGAGATAGTTCTGTAGATATTACTGTACGTGGTTGGGCAAAAAGTGATAAGTATTGGGATACTGTTTTTGAAATTCAAGAGCGCGTAAAAGTAGCTTTAGATGAAAATAACATACCTATTCCTTTTCCTCAACGTGATTTGCATATTGTTTCGGATCAAACGAAATAAAATAAGTATAAAAAAGCCTCTATCTTGTGATAGAGGCTTTTTTTATTCGATTATGTAATTTTTATAAAGTTCAGCAATCTCATCAAAAAGTTGCATTAGTCGTTCGGGTTCGTCAGTAGTGACTAGATTTAAACGATGAGGTTTGAAACCATGAACGCCTTTGAAATAGTTGGTATAATGACGGCGCATTTCAACAATACCAAGACGTTCGCCTTTCCATTCCATAGACCAAATTAAGTGATTTTTGGCAGCTTCTAAGCGATCTTCCATAGTTGGAGGAGCTAAGAGTTCTCCGGTTTCAAAAAAGTGTTTAATCTCATTGAATATCCAAGGGTATCCGATTGCAGCTCTCCCAATCATCATGCCATCTAAGCCAAACTTTTCTTTGTATTCCAACGCTTTTTGAGGATTGTCAATGTCTCCATTTCCAAAAATAGGTATTTGGATTCTAGGATTGTTTTTGATGCGCTCAATATGTGTCCAGTCTGAATGGCCTTTGTACATTTGTGCACGGGTGCGTGCGTGAACAGTTAGGGCTTGAACTCCTACGTCTTGTAAGCGTTCGGCAACTTCATCAATGTTGATTGAGTCATCATCCCAGCCCAAACGTGTTTTTACTGTTACAGGTAAGTGTGTGCTATTTACAACGGCTTTAGTAAGCTTTACCATCATATCGATATCTTTCAATACCCCAGCTCCGGCTCCTTTACAAACTACTTTTTTTACTGGACAACCGAAGTTAATATCAACAAGATCCGGCTGTACTGTTTCTACAATACGAGCAGACTCTGCCATTGCTTCTTCATCTCCTCCGAATATTTGAATACCAACAGGACGTTCGTAATCAAAGATATCAAGTTTCATTTTACTTTTCATCGCATCGCGAATCAAGCCTTCTGAAGAGATGAATTCCGAATACATCAAATCAGCTCCGTGTGCTTTACACAAGCGACGAAACGGAGGGTCACTCACATCTTCCATTGGTGCTAAGAGCAACGGATGATCGGGAAGTTCGATTGAACCGATTTTTATCATTATCGTTGAATTTGTTACAAAAGTACAACATTTTTAATTTTTTAAAACAGCCTGATGAATGAAGCGTATTTAATTGTTTAACTTTGAGTAAAAAGAAAAAAGACATTATGAAAAGAAAAGAATTAGTATCAGTTTTAATCCTTTTATTAGGGTTGATTTTTACGACTGCAAATGCGCAAGAAACGGGAAAGGGAATGCCTGTATTTCCTCCTGCAAAGGAAGGTTATGAAAAAGTTGTATTAAGATTTCCAGAAATGAAAGGAGTGGAACACTTGTATCAGGTAGCATTTTATATTGGTAAAGAAATGAAGACGGATACTTGTAATGAATATACTTTAATAGGTACAATAACTTCCAAACACCTTCAAGATAATCCTGAGTTTTTATATTATAACGTTCAAACCAAAGGGCAAGTGGTGAGTACCTTGATGTTGTGTCCTGATGAAAAGGAAATTACGCAATTTGTACATTTTCCAGGTGAGATGATTCCCTATAACAGTACTAAAGCATTCGTTTTTTACATACCAGAGGGTTTTGAGTTGCGTTATAAAAAATGGAAAACTGATGATAAGTGGTCAAAACCGTAGATCTGTAGTCTTAATAAAGTGACAAAAAAGATGAATACTTCGTCTTTAGTGTGATTTTTTGTATTTTTAAAAAATATAATTCTTCAAATTAAAGATGCATTTAAATACTTTCGAAAATAGCCCTTTTAAAATTCAGATTTCCTTTCATAAATTGATCGATAATCTTCATAAATTTATTGAATTAGATTCTGTAGATTATCGTAAGCAATATTATGAGGATCTACTTTATAGGATTCGAGAGTATCCTGAAATTTCGGAAGGTATGGATCGAAAGGACCAGCTTGAGAAACACGAGGTATTGATACGTGAAATTTTAAGTATTTTATTTCCTTCGGCTTTAACGGATAATGAAATTAAAGCTATTTCAATGCCTTTTCAAAACTTGATTTTTAATCATTCTGAACGTTTTAAAAAACTATTAAATGAAGCTGGAAATGAATATCATATAGCGATTCGTGATTTTGATCAACACCAATATTATATCATGAGTTGCTGTATTATTATGAATTATTACTTTAAAAAGGAGTTTGATATCACTCGACCTTTTTTTGTAGACATCCCTGATAAACGGGGTTTTATGCGTCATTATAGAATTCTCTACAATGCAGATTTTGTAGAGATTTTGCCTACAGAAAAGGCCATCATGTTGACCGAAGACGACATACAATTGTTGGAAGATAATTACGATGATTTGGATTTTTGGATGTCTAAATTTCCTCAAGAAAGTTGGAAGTTAAAAGGATTTGGATTAGTAAGTTTAATTGATGTAACTACCGAAAGCGCGCTATCTTCACTTAAAGGTAGTTTGTTGAAATCAGAGTTAGAAACACATTATTTAGCAGATTCTTTAGGTCAAATTTTTAGTTCAATATTTAAGGTTCCCAATTTAAGAGTAGGATTTACCCCTTTTGAAATAGACGAGGTCACACAGCTAGAGTTTAGAGAGTTTATGGGGTTTAAGAGTTATGCATTGAATTTGGAATACACGGATTTTATGCTCTGTAAAAGTGCCTATCAAACGATTTTTGAGCAATTAAAATACTTTAGTATATCAGATGTTTCAGATTGCGAAATAGGAGGTGATGAACAGCAAATGTGTGAAAACCTAAGAAGGCAAGATGTGCGAAGTTGTATTTTTGCCCCTATTGTTATTAATGGAAAAATAGAAGGTATCTTTGAAATTGTTTCACTTCAAAAAAGAGCATTGCATAGTGTCAACGCACAAAAATTAGATGCGGTAATGCCTATAATTACAGATACTTTTGAACGGGTTCAAGCAGATTTAAACAATCAAGTAGAAGCTATTATTCAAAGGGAATATACTACAATTCATCCCAGTGTTTATTGGAAGTTTGTGCAGGAAGCGCGACGCAATTATTTTGAAAGTATTTCTGAGAAAGACTACTTGTTGAAAGAAATTGTATTTGATGATGTTTTTCCGCTTTATGGAGGTGTAGACGTAAAAGGATCTACTTTTTTGCGAAATAAAGCCGTAATCAAGGATTTGGAGACTCAATTAAAGTTGTTGCTTGTGCTATTACAAAAAGGAGAGGGGGCCAAGCAGGAAATTATTTTTGAAAAACGTATTTTAAAGCTTAAGTCTTTTCAAAGACAAGTACAAGATCACTTTTATACTGGACTTGAACAAAAAATACAAGAGTATATTCGAGCAGAGGTTCATCCGTTTTTAGGAAAAAGTGAGTCCGTTTTTGACGAAGTTTTATTAAATGAATATGTTGAGAAAATAGAACCTAAATTTCAGGTTTATTATGATCATAGAAAACAATTTGATCAAGCAATTGGAAGGTCAAATAAGATTTTTACTGATATTCTTGATCGAAGACAACGTGAGGCACAACGAATTTATCCTCACTATTACGAACGTTTTAAAACCGATGGGGTAGAACATAATATTTACATCGGAGCGTCTATTACCCCGCAATTACTTTTTGACGATATTTATCTTCAGAATTTGCGTTTATGGCAATTGCAGGTTTTTAGTGAAATGATGTTTTTACATTATCATAATTTAGAAGACGAAGTGTTAAAGCTCGATTTAACAGCCTTAATTCTAGTTTATGATACATCATTGTCGATCCGTTTTAGAATGGATGAAAAGCGTTTTGATGTTGATGGTACTTACCATACGCGTTATGAGGTTATTAAAAAACGATTGGATAAAGCGTGTATTAAGGACACTAATGAGCGTATTGTGCAACCTAGAAAGATGGCTATTGTCTTTACTAATATTTCGGATCAAACAGAATATTTAAACTATATTAAGTTCTTTCAAAATATAGGCCTTTTACTACCGGTTTTAGAACATTTTGAGGTAGAAGATTTACAAAGTGTTTCGGGATTAACAGGAATTCGTGTTGCGGTGAACTTTAATTATGACTTTAAAAATGTGAATTATGATACATTAATGAGTCAATATCTCAAAAACCAATACCTCTAAATGCAATAATGAACGAAAGAACGGATATTATAATCCCAATCATAAAGATGGAATAAGTAATGCGTAATAATCTGTATTTTCGATTTAATACTAAGCCTAAACTATATAGGTCTTTGATTAAGGAGTCGTATAAATAATCACGATCTTTCATAACTTCATTGATGGCATCTGTGTAATCTTGAAGGGGCATTTTATGAAAATTTCCAAAAAAGAGTAAATTTACTTTTTTGTGTTCGATATCGTCTTTTGTAAACGTGCCAGTGGTTATTTTTGGGCGTGTGGATAGTATTGCAAAAATAATTGAAGCGACACTTGATAAAAGTAACACAAACGTTGGATAGATGAGATGTGCATTACTAGGACTATCCAATTTAGGGATCAATGCAGAAAGACAAATAGAAATAATTATAGCATTAACCGAAAGTAAAATATTTGCTTTACTATCGGCTATAGCGCTAAGCTGAGTGTGGTTTTTTAAGGTTACACGAAATAGTGTATCAATACCTCGGTCAGGGCGATCTAGCTTTTCTATTCTTTTCTTTTTTAATTCTTTTTTTGAAACAGTATTATCGGCTTCTTCTAACTTCTGAATTCGCTCTATAACTTTGAGTAAGTTTTTTTCTTTTTTGGGATGCCACGTTTTTTTTGCGTAATCTGTATAATAACGATGCTCATTGAGCATAACTTGTTTGTTTCTTATGTTCCATTGGAGCTCTGAAAGCTTCATTTTAAAAAAGAAATTTATTTCATCCTTTAATAAAAGAGAGATTTCATAGTAATTTGAATCTGCAAAATGAGAAAAATCAGCATCCTTAAGGGAAGCTTCTAGGATGTTTTGTGGCTCGTGATTAAGCTTTGTTGCTATAATGGTTTCTACAACCAATTTAATGTCTTGAGGTTGATAGCCCTCTTTGTTTAAAAAATCGTAGGCTATTTGACCACTGATTTCTTCATGTCCTTCATAAACTTGACTGTGTCCTGAGTCGTGAAACCAACCAGCTAATAAAAGAATTTCAGCATCTTTTAGAGAAATGTTTTCAGCAGGTATAAGTTCTTTTAAAGCATTAACCACACGTAGGGTATGGTTGAAATTGTGATAGCTATGTTGCTCAGATAGCGTATCTTTGTGAAGTTGAAAGATGAAATTCTCAGCTTTTTGTAAAATAGTCATAACGGTATAGATTACGAACTCATAAAATTATGAAATTATTTCCGCATCCTAAACACTTGAAAATAAAATATAGTATTCCTTTTATGGTTCTACTTGTTTTTTTTGTTCAATCATGTGCTACTTTTAAAAACCAATATGGTTCTGCTATTCAAGAGCCGATTGAAAATGATTTACAAGATACGACTAAAGTTTCGCATACATTTTATTTAATTGGTGATGCTGGAAATGCAGACGAAGTGAAATCTAAAAAAGCTTTAGAGCTTTTTAAAAAACGATTGACTGAAGCTTCTAAAAACAGCACTTTGCTTTTTTTAGGGGATAATATTTATCCTAGAGGAATGCCTGAAGAAGGATCTGAAAAACGAACATTAGCTGAAGAGAAAATAGACAATCAAATTGCTTTAGCGGAAGGATTTAAAGGTAAAACTGTTTTTATTAATGGGAATCACGATTGGTATAATGGGTATGAAGGGGTAAAACGTCAAGCAGATTATGTAGTTGAAAAACTTGGGGATAAAAAAAGCTTTTTACCTCGAAAAGTTTGTGGTATTGAACGATTAAAAATCAATGACGATGTTGTTTTGATTACGGTTGATAGTGAATGGTTTTTGCAAAATTGGAACAAGCATCCAAATATTAATGAAGATTGTGAAATAAAAACACGAGATGATTTTTTTGATGAGTTGCGTAGTTTAATTAATAAAAACCAAAATAAAGTTGTGGTTTTAGCGATGCATCATCCTGTTTACAGTAATGGACCTCATGGTGGATATTTTTCTTTTCAAAAACATATTTTTCCGTATAAAAAAATTCCTGCTCCTGTGTTGGGAACAGTTGTGAATTATTTGAGAAAAACATCAGGAGGAAGTCCTCAGGAAATTCAAAACAAACGGTATTTAGAGTTGGCTAAGCGTGTACGTACATTAGTACAGGGTTATGATAATGTGGTTATTGTATCTGGGCATGAGCATACTCAACAATATATAGAGAAGGAAGGTGTAAAGCAGGTGATTAGTGGATCGGGTTCTAAAGAGGAAGAAGCTCGAGCTATTCAGCCGGTTAGCTTTTCGTCTGGTAAATTGGGATATGCCACATTGGATGTCAAAACAGATGGAAGCACTTGGATCAATTATTATAGTGCAAATGATGGAGAAGAGCACTTGATCTTTAAAAAGAAAATTATAAAACCTACTTCCTATGATATGCCAGTTTTTGACTCCATACAGAAAATGGCTACGGCAAGTGTTTATCCAAATGAATGGACTCAGAAAACGGCTTGGTATCGTTTCTTGTGGGGTGAGCATTATAGAAAGTATTATGGGATGCCTATTACTGTTCCAGTAGCAGATTTAACGCAAGTACATGGTGGATTAAAACCTCGTGTTTCGGGAGGTGGAAATCAATCATTGTCTCTGCGATTACAAGATAAGGACGGAACGGAGTATGTGATGCGGGGGGTAAGAAAGAGCGCTTCTCGTTTTGTACAAACGGCGGTATTTAAAGATCAGTATGTGGAGCAAAGTATTCAAGGAACTTTTGCAGAGCGTTTTATTTATGATTTTTATACTACATCGCATCCATTTACACCTTTTATTATTGGCGATTTATCTAGTAAAGTTGGTGTTTTTCACACCAATCCAGAGTTGTATTATATTCCGAAACAGCTTGCTTTGGGGAAATACAATGCAGCTTATGGAGATGCGTTGTATATGATTGAAGAGCGGCCATCTGATGGGCATGAAGATGAAGTGAGTTTTGGAAATGCCGAAGTGATAATCAGTACAACAGATGTAATTCAAAATATTCGTAAAGACGAGAAATATCAAGTAGATGAGAAAGCTTTTTTACGTGCTCGATTATTTGATTTATTGATTGGTGACTGGGATCGTCATGCAGATCAGTGGCGTTGGGCTGAATTCAAATCAGAGGAACAAGTGATTTACAAGCCTATTCCTCGTGATAGAGATCAGGCATTTGCTAAAATAGACGGGACATTGTTAGCTCTGATTAAGAAATTACCTGCTTTGCGTCATATGCAGAGTTACGGACCTAAATTTGCAAACCCGAGATGGATTAATAAAACTGCATTTCCTTTAGATCAGCTTTTGTTGAAATCACAGACAGAACAAGATTGGAAGGATATGGCAGAAGAGATTACAAATGTCTTGGATGATGAAGCAATTAAAAGTTCTTTTGCTCTTTTACCCAAAGAGGTTCAAGATGATGAAATGGAGCAAATAATCTCTATTTTAAAGGCTCGTCGAGAAGGTTTAAAAGAATATGTGAGTAGTTATTATAAAGAATTATCTAAATATGTTGTACTAGCAGGTACAGATAAAAAAGACGCGTTCCAACTTTCTCGTTTAGACAATGGAGACGTCGAGGTGGTTCAGATGCGAATTAAAAAATCTGGGGAAGAAGAGCAATTTAAAAAAACATATAAGGCTAGTACTACGAGAGAAATATGGGTGTATGGATTAAATGATCAAGATCAATTTACCGTAAACGGAGCCGGTAAGTCAAGTATAAAACTAAGATTGATTGGTGGTAAAAACAAAGACACTTTTACTATTGATAATAATAAAAATGTTATTGTGTATGATTACAAAGACAAGGAGAATGTTTTTGAAAGCAACCAAGGATCTTTTCGAAAGGTAATTAGCAATCGCTACGATTTAAATAACTACGATTACAGAAGATTGCCGATTAACGTTACTATGTTGTTGCCAAATTTAGGGTACAATCCAGATGATGGAGTGAAAATAGGATTGAACTTTAGTTCTGTTAGGTCAAAGTTTGTCCAAGATCCTTTTACGGCTAAACACGTCTTAAAAGGAAACTATTCGTTTGCTACAAAAGGTTTGGATTTTACGTATAATGGGTATTTTGCAAATGCTACTAATAATTGGATGTTGGCTCTCGAGGCAAAGGCTACAAGTCCTAATTTTGCTCAAAACTATTACGGAATTGGAAATGAAACACATTATTTTGATGAAGAAAAAGGAGATGACTATAAGCGTGTGCGTATAGAATCGTATCAATTAAATCCAGGGTACCGTTATGAAGGTGATTTAGGAGGATCTTTTGAAATAGGTGTTAATTATGAGGCTTTAAAAGTAGAGCAAACACGGGGGCGTTTTATTTCTGAAACTAATGTCGTTCCTTCTCGTGTTTTTGATTTTCAACAGTATGCGGGGATTGGGGTAAAATATGATTATGAACAATATAATTCTTTTTCCAATCCTACATTAGGCTTTGGGTTTCATTTAAAATCTGGATGGAAATCAAATCTTGAAGAGGCAAAACTCAACTATGGATATTTGGATTTATCTTTAAATTTTGATCACCCAATAGATCGGAAAGAGCGTTTTGTATGGGCATCGAGTTTTAAATATAAGACACGTTTTGGTGATCAGTACGATTTTTATCACGCGGCTAATTTAGGAGGAAATGGTGAGCTACGAGGGTTTAGACCAGGGCGTTTTACGGGTAAAACAGCTTTCGTTCATAGCTCTGATATTCGATGGAATGCGGGCGCTTTACGGACGGGGCTTCTTCCTATGAATTATGGTTTCTATACTGGCTTTGATTATGGGCGCGTTTGGACTCCTGCAGAGACTTCTAAAGCTTGGCATACTGCATATGGTGTTGGTTTGTGGCTAAATGCTATAGAATCAGTAACCTTCCAATCTTCGTATTTCTTTAGTAAAGATGGAGGACGATTTGTTTTTGGTTTAGGGTTTGGATTTTAGATTTGTCAAATCTACTTCATAAATGTATCCGCCGTTTTTCTTTTTAACTTCGTCGGCGAGGAAAACGGTGTTGTTGTTTTTAAAAGTAATTGATTCTTTCTGAGAAACGTGGTTGAGGTTATAACTCGTAATAGTTCCTTCTAGAATATTGTTAGAGTTGAAATTTTCAATCAGCCATATTTTGGAGTGTGAAAGCAAGGCAATTATTTTCTTATCAGGGCTAATACTAGCACTTGTAAGTGCGCAATGTTTATAAATATTGCAACTTACAAATGTGCCTATTTTCTCTGCTTTATGATGGCCTATTTGATTTGGAATTTTATAAACCAAAGAACTACCGTCAAAACCAGCACTTCGGTTTTTTGTAAAAATGTAAAAGTAATCTTCAAATAAGATAAAGGATTCTGCATCATAGAATAAGCTTGTTTTCTGAGGAGGAAAATCCTTTTGTTCAGGATAGTCAAATGAAATAATTCCAGCAGCTTTAGTTTCTTTTTTTGTTAGATCTTGCTGGTTCACTTTGATAATACGCAAGTCTTTTCGTTGGTTTTTATTGTTCCCAAAATCGCCAATATATAAGTTTCCTTCATTATCGTAAGTGAGGTCTTCCCAATCTTTATTTTTAGCGTTTGTAATTACAAGTGTGTGTAGTAAATTTCCAGCCGTATCGAGTTGATATAGTTCATTTTTGTTACCACTATCTTCAATTACCCAGAAGGTGTTATCTGTAGCATAATGCATCCCCGAAACTTCTTGTAATTTTGGAGGAAGTTCTGTAAGTGGGATTACAACGGTGTTTTTTTGAGCGCAACTTGTTAGGGTTATTAAACCGAGCGTTATATAGATTACGAATTTCATCACTAAAGAGCTTTATTCGTAAAAGTATTCATTTTTAGGAGATCAGTAAAAGATGCGGCTTTTATTTTTTAATAAGAAGGAGTTTTATGTTGCTTTTATATGGTCAATCTCAAAAAAAAACGTATAAATACAAACTTTAAACTATATTTGCAGAATATAGATAGGTGTTGGTTTTTTTTAAATAAAAATTAAACGCTAAAAACAACATTGCGTGATTGTTGAGAGTTGTTTCAACGCTTCTAATGGGCACGCAACTAGAACAAATTGATATTGACGACGATGAAGAACATTAGAAACTTTTGTATTATTGCTCATATCGACCACGGTAAAAGTACCTTGGCCGATCGTTTATTAGATGCTACGCAAACGGTGACTGCGCGTGAGCAACAAGCACAGCTTTTGGATAGTATGGATTTGGAACGCGAACGTGGAATTACAATTAAATCCCACGCGATTCAAATGGATTATATGTACAAGGGCGAAAAATATACCTTGAATTTAATTGATACGCCAGGACACGTGGATTTCTCTTATGAAGTTTCTAGATCCATTGCTGCGTGTGAAGGTGCTTTGTTGATAGTTGATGCTGCACAGAGTATTCAAGCGCAAACTATTTCCAATTTGTATTTAGCTTTAGAGAATGACTTGGAGATTATTCCAGTTTTAAATAAGATTGATTTGCCTAGTGCAAATCCTGAGGAGGTAAGTGATGATATCGTTGATCTTTTGGGATGTGACTATGAAGATATTATTCCTGCTTCTGGGAAAACAGGTTTAGGAGTTGAAGATATTTTGGCTGCTATTATTGAGCGTATTCCCGCACCTAAAGGTGATCCTGAAGAGCCATTACAAGCATTGGTGTTTGATTCTGTTTACAATCCATTCCGTGGAATTGAAGTTATTTTCCGTGTTTTAAACGGGAAAATAAAGAAAGGGCAACGTATTAAATTTATGGCTACCGGTAAAGAGTATTTTGCCGATGAGATTGGAACATTGAAATTAAACCAAGTTCCTAAGCAAGAGATTTCTTCTGGAGATGTTGGATATTTAATCTCAGGGATTAAAGAGGCAAAAGAAGTAAAGGTTGGGGATACCTTAACCGATGCAAAAACGCCAACTCAAAATATGATTGCTGGTTTTGAAAACGTAAAACCAATGGTATTTGCTGGGATTTATCCTGTAGATACAGAAGATTATGAAGAATTGCGTAACTCAATGGAGAAATTGCAGCTGAATGACGCTTCTTTGGTATTTGCTGCTGAAAGTTCTGCAGCTTTAGGTTTTGGATTCCGTTGTGGATTCTTGGGGATGCTTCATATGGAGATTATTCAAGAGCGTTTAGAGCGTGAGTTTAATATGACGGTAATTACAACCGTTCCCAACGTATCTTATTTAGCATACACTAAAAAAGATCCAGATACTGCAATTATAGTTAATAATCCATCTGATTTACCAGAGCCTTCTAGATTAGAAAAGGTTGAAGAACCTTATATCAAGGCTACTATTATTACTAAGGCAGACTTCGTTGGTCAGGTAATGAGTTTGTGTATTGACAAACGTGGAATTATTACGAATCAAACCTATTTGACTCAAGACCGTGTAGAATTGACATTTGATATGCCTTTAGCAGAGATTGTTTTCGATTTTTATGATCGTTTAAAAACAGTTTCAAAAGGATATGCGTCATTTGATTATTCACCAATTGGAATGCGTCAATCAAATTTAGTTAAAGTCGATGTGATGTTAAACGGGCAAATTGTGGATGCATTGTCTGCTTTAATCCACGCTGATAACGCATATTATATCGGGAAAAAAATGTGTGAGAAGTTGAAAGAATTAATCCCACGTCAACAATTTGATATACCAATTCAAGCTGCAATTGGAGTGAAAGTTATTTCTCGTGAAACGGTAAAAGCGTTGCGTAAAGATGTAACTGCAAAATGTTATGGAGGAGATATCTCACGTAAGCGTAAATTATTAGAGAAACAAAAAGCTGGTAAAAAACGTATGCGTCAAGTTGGAAACGTAGAAATTCCACAAGAAGCATTTATGGCAGTTTTAAAATTAAATGATTAGTTTTATTAATTCATAACTATAAAAGAGACTATCGATTTTCGGTAGTCTTTTTTACTTTAAAAACGAACGTATGAAAATGTATTTTACTTGCCTTCTTTTAGGCGTAATGGTTAGTTGTAAAGGACCAGTTGTAAATGATGCAACGGATATGAACGATACTGTAGCAATAATTGATACATCTAGCTCTGAAGTTGAGGTGAAAGATTTAAGTATTTTTATTCCTTTTAATTATGAGAAAGATGTTTACGGAGCAGAATTAAAGCAGATGGACTCTGATTGGTTGGTGCTTTATCCTGAAGATGGGGATTGGCGTCTAGCAAACGCTGATTTTAGGCTTACTGAAGACGTTAATGAATGTAATGGGTATGAAACATTAGGATTGCATCCAAGAAGCGGTCTAGAGCCTTTATTGTACATAAGTCCTTTGCCTAATATCGTTTTAGGAAATGTATCTTCGCTTTCAGTAAAAAAGGAACCTCTTTGGCCCGATGTTAAACAAGTATATCAGTATAAGGGAAGTGTGTACGCTTTTCGTGCAACAGGAACTGTTAAAGAGAGCTACGAAGTTGTTGATGGTGATGATGCAAAGGAATTTAAAGATGTAGCAAATTATAAGCTGTATCTAAGTATTGATGGGAATTCCGAACAATTAATTTTAAATGTCTCAGACTTTGACGATAGTTTTGTAGAGTTACTTTTTGTGGGAGATATAGATGGAGACGGAGTTTTAGATTTTGTATTTGATAGTTCTGTGGACTATGAGAATAAACGGGTAGTCTTATATTTATCAAAGGGTATGCAGGGTTCGCCTTACGCTACTGCTGAAGTGAATATTGATTTTAGTTGCTAACCGTAAAAGACAAATGCCCCAAAAGATTTCTTTTGGGGCATTTATTATTTAAGCGAAACGGCTTTTTAGTAATTGTCTTTGTATTGCTCAATAAAGTTTAACAAAGTTGCTTGATCTAAGTAACCCGATTGTTTCCAAAGTAATTTTCCTTTTCTAAACAACATCAATGTGGGTACTCCACGCATTTGATACTGCGTGCTGTATTGTGTTGTAAGTGCAGGATTTTTATCTACATCTATTTTGATGATAGTTATTGAATCTCCTAAACTTGTTTTTACAGCTTCCAATACAGGTGCTAGCATTTTGCAAGGACCACACCAAGTTGCGAAAAAATCTACCAAAACCAGTTGGTCGCTTTCTATTAAATCGGTGAAATTACGCATGGTTTTATTATTTTAAAGTTGATGGACATACAAAATCTGTCGTTTTCATATCCGTGTTTTTGATCGCACCAAATCCTCCAGCAACATCAATCATATTATGATATCCACGAGCTTTTAAGATAGACGCAGCAATTAGCGAGCGGTATCCACCAGCACAGTGAATATAGAATGGTTGATTTGAAGGGAATTCAGCCAAATGATCATTTAAGAAGTCTAGCGGAGTATGATTCACATCTTCTAAATGTGACGCTTCATATTCTCCAGGTTTACGAACGTCAAAAACAGGAAGTGGTTCTTGTTTCATTTTTGAAGCAAATTCTTCTGCTGTCACTTGTTGAACGGTATCGTATTCCATACCTGCTTTTTTCCAAGCATCAAATCCTCCTGCAAGGTATCCTATAGAATTGTCGTAACCTACACGTGATAAACGGATAATAGTTTCTTCCTCTCTTCCTTCTGGAGTAATGATTAAAATCGGTTGTTGGATATCGGTAATAAGTGCACCTACCCAAGGAGCAAATTGTCCGTCTAGACCAATAAAGATAGATCCAGGAATATGTCCACCTACAAATTCAGGAATAGAACGTACATCAAGTACCAAAGCACCACTATCTTCTGCTAAAGCTTGGAATTCTTTTGGATTTAAAGCTTTGTTTTCGCTGATAATTTTTTCAACGTTTTCGTATCCTTCTTTGTTTAATTTTACGTTTAATGGGAAATAAGCTGGAGGAGGTAGTAGGCCATCAGTTACTTCTTTTACAAATTCTGCTTCAGTCATATCAGCTCTCAAGGCATAGTTTGTTGCTTTTTGATCTCCGATAGTTCCTACAGTTTCTTTACTTAGATTTTTACCACAAGCCGATCCAGCTCCGTGAGCAGGATAAACAATAACGTCATCTGCTAGAGGCATAATTTTGTTTCTTAAGCTATGGTAAAGTGTTGCAGCTAATTGTTCTTGTGTCATACTAGCGGCTTTTTGAGCCAAATCAGGACGACCAACATCTCCTAAGAAAAGAGTGTCTCCACTAAAAAGTGCGTGATCTTTTCCGTGTTCATCTTTCAATAAATAGCTTGTACTTTCCATAGTATGTCCTGGAGTATGTAAAGCTGTGATTGTGATTTTTCCTAGTTTAAAAACTTCCCCATCTGTAGCAATGTGTGCTTTGTATGTTGGATTGGCATTTGGACCATAAATAATAGGTGCTCCTGTTTTTTCAGCTAATGTAACGTGTCCACTAACGAAATCTGCGTGGAAGTGCGTTTCAAAAATATATTTTATTTTAGCTCCTTCAGAAGCTGCTTTTTCAACATAAGGTTGAACTTCTCTTAGAGGGTCAATGATTGCTACTTCTCCTTCGCTTTCAATATAATAAGCTCCTTGAGCCAAACATCCGGTATAAATTTGTTCTATTTTCATATTCGTATGGTTTTATTTTCTTTTGTAAAGATAAAATGTATAAGTGGTTTTTGAAGTAACATTAGTTACATTTTAGAGTATCTTTTAAAAAAGTAACTCTTTGGATAATATGTAGATAGCCATAGCTAAGACAAACCATCCAAACCCGGTTTTTAAATTGCTATCAGATATTTTTTTAGATAAAAAGATTCCAATAAAGATTCCGATAATGGATACAGCACTAAAGCTTAGTAGCAATTGCCAATCTATAGTTTGATGTCCTAGATCTCCTAAAAAACCAAAGAGAGATTGTATCGCTACAATGAACAAAGAAGTTCCGATCGCGTCTTTCATAGGTATTTTGGAAAAAATAACTAAGGCAGGGATAATTAAAAAACCTCCACCCGCTCCAACAGTTCCAGCTAGTAATCCTATTAAAATTCCTTGAATAATTAAAGGGAGTATTTTAATTGTTGTATCTGTTGTAATTATTTCGTTTTTCTTGGCAGGTTGAATCATTTTGATGGCAGCCGCAAACATTACAATGGCAAATAAAACCATTAGCGCTATGTTTTTTGAGAATTCTAATGAACCAATCGCAAGTGTTTCTGGAACTAAGGGTAAAAGAAAAGCACGAGTCACATATACAGCCAATAATGAAGGTAGCCCAAAAAGCAAAACAATCTTGAAGTTAACTTTTCTGTCTACTACATTTTTAACGCTACCGACAGCTGCTGTTGAACCTACAATAAATAAAGAGTAAGCAGTAGCTAAAAATGGTTCAATCTTCATAATGTATACTAAGATTGGAACGGTTAAAATAGATCCGCCACTTCCAATAAGACCTAATGAAACTCCAATTAATAAGGCTAGGGCGTAGCCAATTAGTTCAATTACTTCCATAAATTCATTTTTCTGAACACAAAGATACCGTCCTTCTTTTTAGCAAACAGTATCAAATATTACAAAACAACTTTTTATAGCAACTCAATATTCTTTCGGTTAAGTGCTATTACACCTTCTTTTTCGAAGGTTTTGAGTAGACGAGAAATTACAACTCTGGAGGTATTGAGTTCGTAAGCGATCTCTTGGTGGGTATTGTTAATAATTTGGCTTTTATTGATTTTAGCTTTCTCTTGTAAGTGATTCAAAAGGCGTTCTTCCATCTTCATAAAAGCTAGGTTATCAATTGCCATTAACATCTCTTTGAGTCTGTTGTTGTAGCTATTGATTACGTAATTACGCCAACTACGGTATTTGCCCATCCATTCTTCCATTTTAGCAACTGGAACCATAGCCACGGTACCATCTGTTTCTGCAATTGCACGTACACCACTTTTACTTTCTCCCATACAACAAGTAAGTGTGAGGGCACAGGTGTCTCCTTTTTCAATAAAATACAAAAGTAATTCTCCTTCATCTCGGTCTTCACGCATAATTTTGATTGCACCGTGTAGAAGTAAGGGCATTTTCTTTATATATTCTCCAATCTCTATCAGTTTGTCTCCTTCTTGGAAATCACGTATTGTTGATACCTCGATGAGTTCTTCAATGAGTTTATCTTCAAAAATATAGCCGTAAGCTTCTTGGATAATATGATTCATAATACGTGTTTATTTAAGAGTGAGTTGTTCAAAGGCTAAAGTAGGTTTTTAAAAAATAGAAAGCCAATTTTTAGCCTTTGAATAACAGTACCTAATTAATGAGGTAGTTTGTCTTTTATGATACCGTAAAGCCAAGTTCCAAGCAATGCGCCTAGGATAGCTACGGCCATTGGTAAGAAACCAGCACCTAAAAGTGCAAACATAGGTCCAGGGCATGCTCCTCCAAGAGCCCATCCCAATCCAAAGATGATTCCTCCAAACATATAACGGTAAAAACTTTTAGCTTTAGGTTGAAAAATAATAGGATTTCCTGACCAGTCTTTTAGGTTTTTCTTTTTAATAATTTGAACAGATAGTACTCCTATCGTTAATGCAACTCCCATAATTCCATACATATGGAACGAATCGAATTGAAACATTTCAAATATGCGAAACCAAGAAGCGGCTCCCGATTTAAACATCGTAATTCCGAATAAGATTCCCAGAATTAAGTAAACAGATTTTTTCATTAGATTAAAAATATATATTCGTAATTAAATTAATTTGATTGAAATCACTTTGGTTAAAAACCGTAGCGAGATCGTGTTTGTTTTTATTTTCTTTCCAAACATAAAGCAGCTGAACTTGAAGTCCTTGCGCTATATTTTTGAATTCGTATTGTAATTTTGTATTAATCTGATTGTATTCGTCTAGATTATACTTGTTGTTTTGCAATGCGCCAACTCGAACCCCGTTTAGACTTGCTGCCGAAACACCCACCAAAAAGTTTTCTGTATTAAACCGATATTTAGCTTTAACTGCAAAAACTTCCATATTGCTAAAACCTTCTAAGCGATTTCGTGAGAAAGAGGTGTAAAACTGATCTCTTCCCAATTCTCTCGGAAATAAATATCTTCCACTATCAAAAGCTCTAGTATAAAAAGCTCCTAGTTCAAAATTAGGATCCTGCCAGGCGATTTTAAAACTAGCAACTTGCCCGTTTTCAAAAGGCTGAACATAACGTTGATTGTATGGTAATTTACTTTGTTTTGAAGCCGGTATCTGAAAGCTGTAAATTGCCCCAAGTTGCCAAGCATTCCATTGGTAGTCCAATTGTAACCAACTGGTATTGATTACTTGGTCAAGGTGTAAGTTCCAAGCTTGAACATTCAATTGTTGTCCAATATTTTGTTTTATGCCAATAATTCCAATTCCTTTGGAATGAGTTGAGTTTTGGTAGTTTGCCAAAGCTCCGTTTGGTTGAAATCCCATGCTATTAGAGCCAAATGCGGTTGAAATCTGATACCAATTAGATTGGCTTCTAGGAGACACCGCTTGTATCCAATATGCATAAAAGTTTGTTTTATCCCAAGGAGTTATCTCGGTTTTTAATCCGTGAAAACGATATCCACTTGTACGTCCATCACTACTGTTGATTAAAGGAGTTTTTTCAAATTCTTGAATACCATAACCCAAGATAGCTCGATTGAAATTTCTTTGAATAAAAGCGGTTTCTAATCGGGCACTCCTGTCGTTTTGAAAATACAGTTCGCGTTCCCATTTTGATGTGTTTCCCAAAGCGTTATTCTTGCTGTTACGCGTGCTATATCCTGTTGGGATTATAGCTAATCCGCCAAGACCTAAAAGCCATTTTTGATTGACTTTTTTGTGATGCGTAAGCTTTAAAGCTGTAGCGTTACCAAAATACGCGGGTGTTTCTTTATTTTGGGTATACATTTGATAATTGCGCAGGTGTAAGTCCCAAGCTTTAAGTGTAGTATATGCGTGATGTTCCTGAGACCAGCTTAGTGCAGGAATCAAGAAAGCGCATAGTACTATTTTTATAGCGTTGGACATTGGCAATTAAAAGATAAAAGGGAAGATTAAATGAACCATAATTAAACCTCCAACAAAAAATCCGATTACGGCATATAATGAAGGTAATTGTAAATTACTCAATCCTGAAATTGCATGACCAGATGTACAACCACCGGCATATCTTGATCCGAAACCAACGAACAAACCAGCGAGTAATAATAAAATTAATGTTTTTGGACTTTCAAAAGCAGCAGTGCTAAAAAGTTCTGATGGAATATATTCTTTTCCAGCACTTTCAAATCCTAAGTTTTGCAATTTAGCGATAGTAGCTTCTCCTAAAGGTATTGCAGCTTGATCGTGGCTCAAATAGTTCATTGCAATAAAACCACCGATGATAGTACCAACTAAGAAAAGTAGATTCCAAGTTTGTGCTTTCCAATCAAAGCAGAAAAAATCACAGCTTTTTCCAGCTCCAGCCATTGCACACATCGTTCTCAGGTTTGATGAAAAACCAAAGTTTTTTCCTAAAAAAATCAATACCAACATTGTTGTTGCTATTAATGGGCCTCCCACATACCAAGGCCAAGGATCTAAAATCCATTCCATATCTATAACTGTATTAAATCAATTACAAAGTAAGTTAAAAAAAAATGGGAGCACAGTAACATTTGCTACAAAACAAAGGTTTTCGCGACTTGTAACTATAATGATGTTATGAGCGCTCTGAGTTCTTGTAATATGTGATGTAAGGAGTTAAAAAAGAGGTTTGTACTATTAGTGTTTAAAATGGGAACAATAGGGACGATTGAAATTTAGTGTTGTTATTTTAAATTTAGATTGGAGTTAGTAAGGTTTTATTGGGTACATCTACCAGACAAGTACCAGATAACTACCAGACACCTTCGGGAAAAAAGCTTTTTTTCGAGGGTGAGTGGTGCTTGTCTCGAAGGAGTCTCGAACAACGTGCGTTTGAAACACACGTAAGTACTGTTGTTACTAAGGTTTTGAGTGTTTTTAAAGAGATTAGAAGCTGTATTTTTGAATTTATAAAGATGAGTTGTGTTTTTTGCAGATAAAAAGTAGGGCCGTTTCGTGATAATACCTAAGCTGTTTTTGAATGAAAACCAATAAATTGTTTGAGATGTTGCTAAGAAGTGTAACAATTGTTACTGCTTGCAAAAAGTCTAATTTATAGTTTTGGAGTTCTTTGATAGAAATTAATAATATGAATGTATCCCCCTTAGTTAAGAAAGTCCTTTTTTTTGTGTTGTTCCTCGCTTGTTTAACACCTTATGTAGACGCGCCAATCGCGCTGGTTTTAGGTGTTTTGATGGCAACTATAGTAGGTAATCCATATCCGAAACAAAGTAGTAAAACTACAAAATGGTTGCTTAAGGTGGCTATTGTAGGTTTGGGATTTGGAATGAATTTTTATAGTGCGATTAATGCAGGAAAAGACGGGTTAATATTTACAGTTTTCTCTATTATTTTTACTTTACTCTTTGGATGGATGTTAGGAAAATGGTTGAAAGTAGATTCTAAAACGTCTTATTTAGTTTCTTCAGGAACGGCAATATGTGGAGGAAGTGCAATTGCTGCGGTTGGACCTACAATTGAAGCTAATGATCGTCAAATGTCAGTAGCTTTAGGAACGGTTTTTATTTTAAACGCAGTTGCTCTTTTGGTTTTTCCAGTAATAGGTGGATGGCTTGAATTGTCACAGCATCAATTTGGTGTATGGAGTGCTATAGCTATACACGATACAAGCTCTGTGGTTGGTGCCGCTCAAAAATATGGAGAAGAAGCATTGGGAATTGCAACAACTATAAAGTTAGGGCGCGCATTGTGGATAATCCCTTTATCTTTATTTACTGTTTTTATAAATAAGGGAGGAAAGAAAAAAATTAGCATCCCTTATTTTATCGGATTGTTTATTGTAGCTATGTTGATTAGCACGTTTATACCGCAATTGGATTTTATTTATGCTTATATTGTATTGTTGTCAAAAAAAGCATTGGTGGTTACGTTGTTTTTGATTGGATCTGGGCTTTCTATAGAGACAATAAAATCAGTAGGGGTGAAAACATTTATACAAGGATTAATTTTATGGATAACAGTTAGTATTACCGTATTGCTGATTGTTATGAATGTATATTAATAAATAGTAAATACGAGAATAATGAGAAAAATAATGTTTTTGTTTTTGATGCTTTTTTCTGGATTACAGATGCTGGCACAAGAGGAAAATGTAGTAAAGGAAGCAAGTCATAAGGTGATTTTTCAAATGACTTCTTCAGATCAAGCTGAGCAAAAAGCACTTTTGAATAATTTGAATAATCTTAAAAATTTGTGGGGAACGGATGTACAAATTCATGTAGTAATACATGGCCCTGGAATTGGAATGGTTATGAATGAAAAAACAGCGTTTAAGGAAGGAATCTATAAGGTTTTGGATCGAGGAGTTGTTTTTCAGGCTTGTGAGAATACGCTAAAGCAAAAAAATATCGAGAAAAGTGAAATATTGGAACGCATTGAATTTGTGCCTTCCGGATTAGCAGAAATCATTACTAAGCAAGAGCAGGGGTGGACGTATATTAAAAGTAACTTTTAAGAAAATTAATGATGAAAAATAGAAGAAGTTTTATAAAATCAATGGGAGTTTTAGGAATAGGTGCTACAGTAGCGCCGAGCTTGTCAGGTTTTGCAGCAACGCAATCAAATGACAATCAAACTGAGGCTTTTAAGATTGAAGAAGAAATAAAAGGAGTTCAAAAAATAAGTATTTTCCAAACTACTGACGTGCACTGTCAGTTGCATCCGCATGACGAATTGTTTTGGGAAAATGGAGAAGCGGTTTTTAGAAAAACGGGAGGCTATGCTTATATGGCTGGAATGTTGAATGATTTAAGAAAACAAAATCCTAATAACTTTACAATTGATACTGGAGATATGTTTCAGGGCAGCGAATTGGCAGTAGAGACTACTGGTAGTGCATTTGTGCCCATTTTAAACGCAATGGACTATGACTTGTATCTGCCAGGGAATTGGGAGGTTGTTTATGGGAAAAAAAATATGCAACAGTTGATGGGGGCTTTAACTGCGCCAAAGATCTGTACCAATATGTACCATGATCTAGGAGCTGGAGCTAAAGGAGAGCTAATCTTTCAACCTTATCATATTTGGAATGTGGCAGGTGTTAAAATTGGTTTTATTGGATATACCGATCCTCTTGTTCCACAACGTCAATCACCGATGTATAGTGAAGGGATTGTCTATACCGAGCCACAAGTCAATTTAGCTCATTATGTTGATGTTTTGCGTAATCAAGAGCAATGTGCGTATGTGATTTTAATATCTCATTTAGGTTTGTCACAGCAAATAGCATTAGCAAACGATCCTGTTTGTGAAGGGGTGGATTATATTTTAGGAGGTGATACACACGAGCGTGTTCGCAAGCCTATTGAATGTAAGTATGCAAAGGTTGTTGAACCTGGGGCATTTGGATCTTTTATAGGACAATTGGATTTATATGTTAAAGACGGTAAAGTAATTCGCGATGAATATGCGCTGTTGGAAGTGGCTTCAAATAAGATAAATCCAGATCCTAAAGTTGCAGCAATTGTGAAAGAGAAAGAAGCTCCTTATGAGGCTGATATTAATAAAATTGTAGGATATAGTACCATACCATTGTATCGATATTTTGTAGTTGAAAACCCAATAGATACTTTGGTACTTGAAGCTTTACATGCCAAACATCCTGAAGTGGATGTAGTTTTATCTAATGGATTCCGTTTTTGTCCTCCTCATGTAACGAGAGATCATACTGGAAACATTCCAATTACCAATGGGTTAATTTATGATATGCTTCCAGTTGATTCTACTATTCGAATAGGAAAAGTAACAGGAGCACAAATTACAGCTTGGTTAGAAAAGGAATTAAATAATGTTTTTGCCAAAGAAGCATCTCAGCGTTTTGGAGGGTGGGTTGTAAAGTTTAAAGGTATGGAAGTGGCATTTAATGCATTTGCAGACGTCAATAAACGAGTACAAAGTGTAACTGTTGGAGGAAAACCATTAGAGCCTAAAAAAGTATATCAGGTATTGGCTTGTGAGCGTGAAGGAGATCCGGATGATATGTTATGTCGTATGAAGAATGTGAAAGAAGCATTTAATACTGATTCTACTTTACACGGAGCAATGATGGCTTATTTGAAAGAAAATAGTCCTGTCACGCCTACACCTCCACAATCTGCAAAGATTTTGGATGGACCAGCAACGTTGCTATCACAAGTAACGGGTGTGGATTATAGTTTTGTATAATACTTTGTTTATATTGTTTTTTTATTTGAATCAGCTCTGTTTTACAGAGCTGATTTTTTTTAAATTCTATACTAAATAATGATGCGGTAAAGCGAAACTCTTTTAACTTTGATGTACTCATTAGTATAATGAAATTATTTAAAAATGAATATAACTGAATTTAGAGATTTGTTGCAGGCCAAGGTTATAGGTAATGGGACGACAGATTTGATTTCAACTTTACATACTTCTATAGATAGCCGTTCATTAGAAAATAATGAAAATACATTGTTTTTTGCATTAAAAGGACATAATCACAATGGGCATGATTATATTCCAGAATTGATTAAGTGTGGTGTTCGATTTTTTGTTGTTTCTGAATTACCAAGTCTAGTTTCTGACGGACTTTGCTATTTTATTGTAGATGATGTATTGGTAGCTTTGCAAAAGTATGCCGCAGCTATACGATCTGCTGTATCTTTTCCTGTTATTGGTATTACAGGAAGTAAGGGTAAAACATTGGTTAAGGAATGGTTGAATTTTTTACTAAATCCTGAATTTACAATTATTAAAAGTCCCAAAAGTTATAATTCTCAAACTGGAGTTGCTTTGTCGCTTTTGGGAATTAAAGCGACTCATGATCTTGGGATTTTTGAAGCAGGGATTTCTACCACTAATGAAATGGGACGACTAGAATATATGTTAAAGCCAAGCTTAGGGGTTTTGACAAGTATTGGAACGGATCATCAAGAAGGTTTTGATAGTATAGAAGAGAAAATTTCTGAAAAGCTTCAACTTTTTAAAGATACTAAAACTCTTGTTTTTCAATATGATAAACGTGTTTTGGACGCTTTTGGAGCTAAGGAACGTGTTTTTTGTTGGAGTTTTGAAAAGAGTGACAATGTTCAGGTGTTTTTAGAATCTATCGGTAAGCAATACTTTCGTGTTCATTATCAAGAAAACTGTTTTGACGTTTATTTTCCTTTTGTTGATGCAGCTTCACTAGAAAATACGGCAACTTGTATTGCTGTGCTTTTGAAAATGGGTTATGATCCGAATGTGATTGAAGAACGAATCGCTCAATTGTATCCTGTTGAACTTCGACTACAAGTAAAACATGGACAGCATAATTGCGTTATTATAGATGATAGTTATAATGCTGATTTTGCTTCGTTAAAAATTGCGTTGGATTTTTTAGAAAAACATAAGAGTACTACGATTAAGACCGTGATCTTGTCTGATGTGTTTCAGAGTGGTGTGTCTGAAGATGCTTTGTACGATCAGGTTGCTTCGATTTTGGAAGCTAATAATATTACAAGACTTATAGGTGTCGGTCCTTCTATTTCAAAATATCTGAACGGGAAGAGTCATGTTTTTTTATATCCTACGGTAGAAGATTTTTTACAACGTTTTAATATAGACGAGTTTCAAAATGAAACTATATTAGTTAAGGGAGCACGGAGTTTTCATTTTGATCGCATTGTAAGTCTTTTGGAAGCTAAAACTCACGAAACTATTTTGGAGGTTAATTTAAATGCCTTACGACATAATTTGAATTTTTATCGTTTGCGTTTGAAACCAGAAACTAAAATTATGGTAATGGTAAAGGCTTCTGGTTATGGTAATGGGAGTTTTGAAATAGCTAAATTGTTATCACACGAAAAGGTAGACTATTTAGGAGTAGCTTTTGCAGATGAAGGAATAGCATTGAGAAAAGCAGGAATCCACATACCTATTATTGTAATGAATCCTGAGGTAAGTGCTTTTCCAGCGATGCTCGCATATCAATTGGAACCTGAGATTTTTTCAATAGCAGTTTTAGAAACTTTTCTAAAAGTAGCACGTTTGCATAATGAATATCAATACCCGATTCACTTGAAAATAGATTCAGGAATGCATCGTTTAGGTTTTTTGCCTAAAGATTACGATCAAGTAATTGCATTACTGAAACAGACAAACGTATTGGAAGTCAAAAGTATTTTCTCTCACTTGTCATCTAGTGATATGCCGGAAAATAGGGAGTTTACATTGAAGCAAATTGCTGATTTTCAAGAAGCATGTGCTATCTTGTCATCCGGGTTAGAAATTGAACCAATCCGACATATATTGAATACCTCTGGAGTTTATCATTTTCCAGAGCATCAATTAGAAATGGTGCGTGTTGGTATTGGTTTGTATGGCGTTGGAAATGATGAAGAGGAAAATATGCAGCTTCAGTCTGTAAGTGCTTTGAAAACAAAAATACTTCAAATTCGAGAACTATCAGAAGGAGAAAGCGTAGGTTATGGACGTCGTTTCAAAACAACCCGAATTACGCGTATAGCTACAATTCCTATTGGTTATGCAGACGGGGTTCATCGCTCTTGGGGTAATAGTGTTGGTTGGGTATATATTAAGGAGTGTAAAGCGCCAATTGTTGGGTCAATTTGTATGGATATGTTAATGGTTGATATTACTGATGTAAATTGTATAGAAGGAGATGACGTTGAAATTTTTGGTAAGAATTTATCGGTCTCAGAAATAGCTTCAGTGATTGGAACAATTCCTTATGAAATTATGACTAGTATTTCACCACGTGTAAAAAGAGTTTTCTTTGAAGAGTAATATACGTTTGCATTTAAAAATTCTGTAAATTAGCCGAAAATTTAAAAAAAGAAATAACATGGGATTTATTAGTGAATTTAAAGAATTTGCCGTAAAAGGCAATGTGATGGACCTAGCAATTGGGGTGATCATCGGAGGTGCATTTGGAAAAATTATTGACAGTGTGGTTAATGATTTAATAATGCCAGTGGTTTCTGCAATTATCGGAACACCTGATTTTTCTAACCTTTACTTAGCTTTGAAAGGTGATGTAGCTAGTGGATTAGCTTTAGCTGATGCAAGAGCTGTAGAAGGATCTGTGATTTTTGCATATGGTAATTTTATTACTGTATTAATTAATTTCGTATTATTAGCATTAGTTGTATTTATGTTGGTGAAAGGAATTAATAAAATGAAGCGTAAAGAGGAAGAAGTTGCTCCAGCAGCTCCAGCAGGACCTACACAAGAAGAATTACTTTCAGAAATTCGCGATTTATTAAAAAAGAATTAGTTCTTTTTAGTAAGCATATTTTGTAAAAAAGGGGATTTATACTATGTATAAATCCCCTTTTTTGTTTTGTTAATTCATTTTATGGTAATTTTTACACTTAGTGTTTTATCTTGTTGATTTCTATGTTTTTATGCGCTTTGATAGGAAAATAATATCAAAAAAGATAACATAAAATTAGCATATATCGATTTTTTGTTATTTGTTTGTTAAACAATTTAAAATTAATAAAACATGAGGAAAATTGTACTCAATTTCTTCTTAGTCGTATTCGCTCTTTGTATGGTACAAGAGTCATACGCACAAGGAAGAAAGGTTACAGGTAAAGTTGTTTCTGCGGGGGATGGGTTGCCACTTCCAGGAGCAAGCGTGCTGATTAAAGGTACCCAAGAAGGAGTAACTGCCGA
>JASLDM010000129.1 GCA_030151565.1 Flavobacterium sp.
TTGATGCTATTAAAGAAGCATACAGCTGGAAAGGGGCGATGTCTGCTATTACAGATGCTAACGTAACTACTGCTTTAACAGGTTTCATTTTATTAATGTTTGGTACTGGACCAATTAAAGGTTTTGCTACTACTTTATTAATTGGTATTGCTACTTCATTGTTTACTGCAATTTTTGTAACTAGATTTATGTTGGATTGGGCAGGTAGCAAAGGAAAAGTATTAACTTTTTCAACTAACTTGACTAAGAACTTGTTTTCAAATATGAACTTTGATTTTATTTCTAAAAAGAAATTTTCATATACGTTCTCTGGAATTTTGATCGCTTTGAGTATTTTCTCTTTGTTTACAAATGGAATGGATCAAGGTGTGGATTTTGTTGGAGGTAGAACTTTCCAAGTAAAATTTGACAAAGCTGTTGTGGCTTCTGATGTATCTTCAGACTTATCTAAAGTATTTGATAGTAATGTTGAAGCTAAGATTTTTGGAGATTCAAATCAGTTGAAAATTACAACTAAATATAAAGTTGAAGAAGAAAGTGCAGCGATTGATACGGAAGTAAATCAAATGATGTTTGAAGCATTGAAAAAGTATTATTCAAACAATGTTACTTACGAGCAGTTTGTAAATACATACGAAGGTAAAGAATTAGGAATTCTACAAGCTTCTAAAGTAGGTCCAGCTGTTGCAAAAGACGTTAAAACTGATGCCTATTGGGCTGTAATTGGTGCTATTTCTATTGTGTTCATTTACTTGGCAATTAGTTTTAGAAAATGGCAATATAGTTTAGGAGCTATCTTGGCAGTAACACATGATGTTATTATTATTTTAGGTGTTTATTCATTCTGTTATAAGTTTGCTCCATTTAATATGGAGGTAGATCAATCATTTATTGCTGCGATCTTAACTGTAATTGGGTACTCGCTTAATGATACCGTAATTGTATTTGACCGTGTACGTGAGTTCTCTCATGACGAGCCGAACCGTAAATTGAAGGATATTGTTAACAATGCAATTAACGCTACACTATCAAGAACGTTTAATACTTCTGCAAGTATTATCGTAGTTTTATTAGTGATGTTTATCTTCGGAGGAGAATCTATCCGTGGGTTTATCTTTGCTATGTTACTAGGTATTTTTGTAGGTACTTACTCTTCTTTATTCCTTGCAACTCCAATTTTAGTAGATACCGTTGGAAACAAGCAATTGCATAAGAAGAAAGAGGAAGAAGGTGAAGGAGATTTACTTGCTTCGGAAGAACCTTCTGAATTAGTATAATAAAAAAGAACGATTCGGTATATTATAAATATACTGAGTAGTTTAAATAACGAGACTTAAAAAAGGAGTGGTAGTATACCGCTCCTTTTTTTTGTTATTACAAATAGATTTTTCTAAGTAGTTTTAATACTTAAGTAAGTGTTCGTCAGCAACTGGATTATTGATGAAAGAGGTAGTAAGTTGCAATTAGACTATTATTTAAAGCGCTTTGTTTAGAGGTTTATTTGAAGTAATGTTTTGTTAATGCAGGTATATAAAGTGAATAAGGTTACTTACATTTAATTCAAATACTCTATTCTTTTGAAGTGTAGCTACTAATGTAGATCATGCAATTGTTTTTTGTATAACAACAGAACTTTCTTGCATCAACTCCTCCTTTAAGTTAGGGAATTTAAAATAAAGAATAGGCTTGCATTGCCCTTTTGGCGTTCTTGCCCACTTTTGATTTTTTCAAAAATCGTAACTTATTGAAATGTAAATAGTTGTTTTGTTTTAGAGAACCTTACCTTGTGCTTTCTTCGGATCAGCTTCGATACTTCTCCGAGTTTCACTCGGAAAAAGCTCCTTTTTCCGAAGGAGAGTCAAACAAGACTCGAACAAAACCCGATACTAATGCGGATTAAATACGGTAGATAAAGAAGTTATTACAGCAAACGGTTTTAAAATCGGCATAATCAAAATGATGTTTTAGACTTAAAAAAGTCAAACATAGTATTTTTAAATGTCAGTGCTGATTGATGTAACTTTCAGTATTTTGACATTTCGGTAGTAATGTAAGACTGTGAAATAAGAATCGAATAAGTATAGAAAAATAACACTTCATTACTTTAGAATCACTGTTTCTGTGGCTTTCGCCTCTACATTAGTGTTGGCTTGTACATAACTTGTACCAGACTGTCACCACATTCCTACCAGACTCCTACCACAAAAAAGCTGATTTCCGAGCATCTGTGGTACTTGACTCGAAGATGTCTCGAACAAGATCTGTTTAAAACCCCTGTATGACTTATAAATGCACGGATTCAGAAGCGCATCTAATAAGTCAATACCTAGTATAATCGGTTTGGTTTGCTTGCTTCTAGGTAAGGAGTTTTACTATTTAATTGAGTATGTGTTCTAATCTGAGCATTTCTCTGTTGCCTACGCGGTTATTGGCTATTATTCTTGTATAAGTGTAGAGTTTCAGGGTTGATTCATAATAGGATACAAAAAAAAGGCTCGGTAATACCGAGCCTTTTAAATTATTTTTTTCGAAGTTTCATATTAAGAAATTCCACACTCAAGGAGAATGCTATCGCAAAATAAAGATAGCCTTTTGGTACAGCGCCAATTTCTTGTCCGGCTAATACGGCATCAGATACATGCATACTTTCTGTTGTAAGCATAAATCCAATGAGAATTAAAAAGGAAAGCGCTAAGATTTGGATTGATGGGTTTCTGTTTACAAAGTTTCCAACAGGGATTGCAAATAGCATCATTATGGCAACTGAAAGTATAACAGCAGCAACCATGATATATAAAGCTCCTTCAATTCCATTTGTCATTCCAACTGCAGTTAGAATACTGTCAATGGAAAAAATAAGATCGATCATCAAAATCTGAAGGATAATATTTCCAAAAGATTTTACAGCTACTTTTTTAGCAGAAGGAGATCCCTCTTCGTGGTGTTCTATATGATTAACTTTTTCGTGTATTTCTTTTGTCGACTTGTAAATCAAGAAAATTCCTCCAGCCAGTAAGATGAGTGCTTGACCATTGAAGTCTGCACTAAACCAACTCCAATTAATGCTAAATAACGGCTTTTTCATAGCAATTAAATAGCTTACACCAAATAATAAGGCAATACGCATAAACATAGCTAAAAACAGCCCTATTTGCGTTGCCTTTTTTCTTTTTTCTTCTGGTAATTTTCCAGTAACGATGGAAATGAAAATAACGTTATCAATTCCTAAGATAATTTCTAGAAATGTCAAAGTTAAAAATGCGACTAGCGCGTCAGCGGTTAGGAGTGCTTCCATGTAATAAAGATATATGTGATTGTATTAGTCTGCAATCTTTTCAATTTGACCTCGTTCTCGACGGTTGTCTCCCACAAGTCCGTATTCAAACGTATAAGTATTCCCTTTTGTAGTAATAATCCGCATACTTACAGCTTTTTCTTCTGCCATATTTTTTGGATGCAATTTACGAAGCACATATTCACAATCGTTAACCCAACGTATACTTGAGGTATCTACTTTTCCTTCAAAAGTTTCAATTTCAATACTATCTAAACGAACAAAAGTCGAGGTTTTTATTTCTCCGTCTATTTCAGTTTCAAATTTAAAAGTACCGGTTTTAAAATCATTACAATTGCGTTCTTGTTGGTAACAAGATGCGAATAAAGGAATAATTGGGATAATGTACAAGAGTTGTTTTTTCATGATTTATTATTTTCCAAATAGAGATTTCATAATTGTTTGTATGCCTTTAAAGAATAGCAACATAGAGCCTAGGCAACAGATGATGCCTAAAGCTAAGATAGGATAGTAAAAAGGGTGTCCTTGATTTTTAAAAGAACTATTGATTACTATAGGACCAATAAACATCAAAGGCAGGGCAAAGCCTAAGTATTTTACGCCTTTCTTTAGGACTTTTCGGTTGGTATGTTGTTGCATGATTGATTGTTTTTAAAATATTCAATAGCTTCTCTAACATTAGCATGTTTTTCGAGTAACTGTTTGGCTTCTGTTTGGCTAATATTTAGTTCAGAACAAAGCATTAAAGCGCCTCGTTCTCGTAATTTAGCATTGGTCATTTTCATATCCACCATTCGATTTCCTTTGATTCGACCGAGTTGAATCATTGATGAAGTAGAAATCATATTAAGGACTAATTTTTGTGCTGTTCCGGCCTTCATACGGGAGCTTCCAGTAACAAATTCTGGTCCTACAATTACTTCAATTGGAAAATCAGCTACAAGACTTAAGGGACTGTTTGCGTTACAACTTATTGAAGCTGTCAAGATTCCCTGTTCTTTGCATTTTTCCAAAGCTTGTATTACGTATGGAGTTGTGCCTGATGCTGCTATACCAATTACAAAGTCTTTGTGATTGATACGATATTCTAAAAGATCTAACCAGCCTTGATATTTGTCATCTTCAGCTTGTTCTACTGCATTTCGGATTGCTTTATCTCCACCAGCAATTAAACCTATAACAAGATCATTTGTAACTCCAAAAGTAGGAGGGCATTCAGAGGCATCTAAAATGCCTAATCGACCTGAAGTACCAGCTCCTAAATAAAATAGTCGGCCTCCTAGTTGAAGTTTTTCTACTAGTGCTGTTACTGCAGTTTCAATCTGCGGAATGGCTTTTTCTACAGCTCTAGGAACTTCTTGATCTTCTTTATTGATATTAGATAATAGGTCTTGAACCGACATTTTTTCTAAGTTGTCGTATCGGGATTCTTGTTCTGTGGTTTTTATAAAGCTCACTATTCTTGCGTATTAAGGAGTAGCAAAATTACATTATTTTTAGGCGAATTAGAAATTATATTTTCCGAAGAAAAACAAGCTATAGTAGCTAAAAAAGACTTACTTTTGCCGACAAGCAGACTGCCTTATCGCTAGTTCCTTTTTGGAATTAGAGGAAAGTCCGGACACCATAGAGTAGCATAGTGGGTAACGCCCACCCTTAGCTTGCTAAGAGGACAAGTGCAACAGAAAGTATGTACAGGTAATGCTGTAGTGAAACCAGGTAAACTCTATGCGGTGAAATGCCATGTATATTTAGCTTTTAAGGGTTACTCGCCCGTTGCTTTAGGGGTAGGCAGATGGAGCCATCGAGTAATTGATGGCCTAGATAAATGATAAGGGTGTTCTTCTGAACATACAGAATCCGGCTTATAAGTCTGCTTTTTATTTTTCTTCTTCTTCTTCAGAATCTTCTTCCAAATATTCAAAAAAAGTAAAAGATGATCCTCCGTAGTTTTTTTGAAAAGAAAAATGAGGTAGATGGTCTAGTTTTGTAAACTTAGAATGTTCTACGACAAGCATACCTTCAGGATCAAGTAGTTCTTTCTCAAAAACTAATTTTACGATGCTTTCAAAAGCTTCTTGTGAAAAATCATAAGGTGGATCTGCAAATATGATATCATAGCTGCTTTGGTGTTTTTCCAAGAACTTTATCACATCAGATTTTAAAGGGGTGATGTCTAAATCTAATTCTTTTGCTGTTTTTTTAATGAAGCTTACACATCCATAATCACCATCAATACTAAAAATTGGACCTGCTCCTCGAGAAGCAAATTCATAGCTGATATTTCCTGTTCCTGAAAAAAGATCTAAAATCTTGAGTTCGTCAAAATTAAAGTGATTGTTTAAAATATTGAACAGTGACTCTTTACTCAAATCTGTTGTTGGGCGAACCGGTAAGTTTTTTGGTGCTGAAAGTCTGCGTCCTTTTAATTTTCCAGAAATAATTCTCATATGTTGAACAGGATATAATGTTGATCGGCTTCTTCGCGGATCTTTAATAAATTAGAAATAAAAACAAGGGACTTTATAAATGATACATTACGAATAAAGCGTAGCGTTGTTTGATGAATAGGATCATTATCTTCAACAGCTCCAAGCAGTATTAGTGGGTGTATTTCGGGTGTAAGCCCTAATTGTTCGTAAGTGAACAATATGTAATACATGAAATCTTCGACAGATTGATAAGCAAATGAATTAAACAGTATCAGTTTGGTGTTTTGAGCAACTATCAATTCAAAATGATCTTTTTGAAGGTAAGCATAAACTGTAGTTTGTGCTTGGTTTTTGTTTAAATCTAAGATTTTTGAAATCAAAGGTGTATTGATATTTTGGTAGGTAAAACCTCCAAATTTATCTATCAAAAAGTTGTTTATATTCATATACGGAACATAAACATTATTCATTTCGTATGAGTCTAGTTCATCAAAAGCGAAGAAATCCGTAGCAAAAACTTTTGTACTATATTGTAAGTAAGCACCTAGTGCATTTTCATCAAATAATGCTTGTGGAACTAAGGTGTTTAGGGTGTTGTCGTGTAAAACTAATACTGCATCATACTTGTTTTGAAGCAATTCGTGAGCATTAAAAATAGCTTCTAATTGCGGCTCAAATGGTTCAAGTGGATTTAAAGATTCTTGGTGAAAATGCGTAATTTCATGGGAAAGAATACTCTTAACCAAATAAGTAAATTGGCTTAAAGAAGCTTGTATAAATAATTGCGTATAATTTTTAGCAGTAATCATGTTTTTGTCTCTCACACTGAAAGGCAAATTTAAACAATTTTAGTGGAGAATTTTAGTCCTCGATCAAAATCCTTAGTATCTTTGATTTTTATATTTAAATGCCTTCTTATCGATGACTACTAATGCCTTTTATTCTTTATTAAAACAAAACTTTCCTCATAGTACTACATTAAAGCAAGATATTTTTTTACAGAAGATCGCTGATTTTGTAACGAATGAGAATCAAGATGAAATTTTTGTGCTCAAAGGATATGCAGGAACTGGAAAAACAAGTTTACTATCTACTGTAGTTAATCAATTAAAACACGTAGATCGACGATATGTAATGTTAGCCCCAACGGGTAGAGCTGCTAAAGTGATTTCAAATTATTCTCAGCAACCCGCATTTACGATCCATAAAAGTATCTATTACCCTAAAAAAGGTGCTGGTGAAGGCGTGCAATTTACTATGAAAGCGAATAAGGCTAAAAATACTATTTTTATAGTAGATGAGGCCTCTATGATTTCGGATGCCAATACAGAAACAGCGATGTATACACACGGTTCGCTTTTAGATGATTTGGTGTATTATGTGTATTCTGGACGAAATTGTAAATTGATTTTAATAGGAGATACTGCTCAGTTGCCTCCTGTACATATGGAGGTGAGCCCGGCTTTGGATGTTGATAAATTAAGCTTAAATTTTCAGATGGATGTTACGCATATTGAGTTGGATGAAGTTATGCGACAAGAGGAGGATTCTGGTATTCTATACAATGCTACGGAATTGCGATCTTTATTAGATTCTTATTTTTTTGATGCTTTTCGATTTTATCTTAAAGGATTTAAGGACATTGTGCGATTGACGGATGGGTATGATATTCAAGACGCTATTTTCGATGCGTATCAAAATGGAGGTGGAGCTGAAGAAACGGCATTTATCGTCCGTTCTAATAAAAGAGCCAATCAATACAATCAACAAATTCGAATGCGAATTTTGGATAAAGAAAGTGAAGTTTCTCCTGGAGATTACTTGATGGTCGTTAAAAATAATTATTTTTGGCTCAAGGATTCTACGGTAACCGATTTTATAGCGAATGGCGATATTGTTGAAGTTTTAGAAATATACAAGATTCAAGAATTGTATTCTTTTCGTTTCGCTTCTGTACGCGTCCGTATGATTGATTATCCTCAATTGGCGCCTTTTGATACTGTGATTTTATTAGATACACTTACTTCCGAATCAGCAGCGATGACTTATGACGAATCTAATCGTTTGTATCAACAAGTTTTGATGGATTATGAAGATGAACCTTCTAAATATAAAAGGTTTCAGAAAGTAAAAGCTAACGAATATTTTAACGCTTTACAAGTTAAATTCTCTTACGCAATTACGTGCCATAAGTCTCAAGGTGGGCAATGGGATACTGTTTTTATTGAGCAGCCTTATTTGCCCGATGGAATTTCTAAAGAATATGTTCGTTGGTTATATACGGCAATGACCCGTGCCAAGAATAAACTATATTTGATAGGTTTTACCGAAGAATTTTTTGAAGAATAAGCATAAAAGATATATAAAAGAATACCCTTATGAAAATAATAGCTGTCATTCCTGCGCGCTATGCCTCCACGCGCTTTCCTGCAAAACTAATGCAAGATTTAGGAGGTAAAACGGTCATTAGAAGAACGTATGAAGCTACTGTGGCTACCGGATTATTTGCGGATGTATTTGTTGCTACAGATTCTGAACTGATTTACGATGAGATTGTAAATAATGGAGGGAAAGCTGTACGTAGTGTCCAAGAACACGAAAGCGGAAGTGATCG
>JASLDM010000012.1 GCA_030151565.1 Flavobacterium sp.
AAGGTTTGTATGCGTTGGATCTTTTTGAAAGGGGTGAAAATATTGAACTAAACTACCGGTATATACTATTTATAAGCCGTTTGTGATACTACATTGCAAACGGCTTTTTTATTGAAATAAATCCAATCGTTTTTAGCGGATGTGGATTTGTCAAACGCTGTTTTTGAATGTGTGTTTTGTAAGGCTTGTAGCGGTTTTATATAGAAGATGTTCGAGACATCTTCGAGACAAGTACCACAGACTCTCGGAAAATGGCTTTTTTCTGGTAGGTATCTGGTAGTTGTGTGGTAGTTGTGTGGTAGTTGTGTGGTAGTTGTTGCGTTTAAGTCAATACTGACGTAGGTTTGAAGTGGGTTGGAGTTGTATTTTTTAGAAGATAAGCACATAGCACTTTTTATAATTTATCGCTTATACAAGTAACATAATTGCTGTAAGTTTTTATAGGTCATAAGGGGGGTGAGAATTAGAAATGCAAGATAGGTTTTGTATCTAAACGAATAAAGCACCCGATTTGGGTGCCTTATTATAAACGATCTTCTAGATTTACGAGTGATTGATATATCGATTGAAGTCCGACACTTGCTATTTCGGGAATGACCTGTATGGTTCTGTTGAAAAAGCGAGTTGATGCAGGTTTGGGATCGATGTAATAGATTAGAGCCTCTTTAGGAGCGTAATCCAGTAAAGATGCAGCGGGATACACCTGTAAAGAGGTTCCGATAACGATAACGATGTCGGCTTTTTCTACAATAGGAATTGCGCGCTCTAGTTCGGGAACTTGCTCTCCAAACCATACAATATGTGGGCGTAAGGAATGGCCTAAATCGTTTTTGTCCGTTTCATTCAAATCTTCTTTCCAGTTTAGAACCAGCTTTTCATTGATTTCACTTCGAACCTTAAAGAGTTCGCCGTGTAAGTGGAGTACTTCGTTGCTTCCGGCACGCTCGTGTAGGTCGTCTACATTTTGCGTAATGATGTTTACTTTAAAATGATTCTGCAATGCTGCTAAAATCAGGTGTCCTTTATTGGGTTCAACAGTTCGTAGTTGTCTACGGCGTTGGTTGTAGAAATCTAAAACTAAGGTTTTATTGCGCTGCCAGCCCTCCGGTGAAGCTACTTCCATCACATCGTGACCTTCCCACAAACCATCGGCATCCCTAAAGGTTTTGATGCCGCTCTCTGCGCTCATTCCAGCTCCAGAAAGGATAACTAAACGTTTTTGCATAATATTGTTACCTTTGCACTTCTTAAAATCTAAAGATAATGAATATTCCAGATAACTTATTTCAAGATACCGACTATTTAGCGTATTTAGAAGGTTTTTTAACTGAAAATAGAGTAGCGCGTTTTAGAGAAGTACTTGAAAATAGAACAAAACATTTCACTATTGTAACCGAAGATGTTTATCAGTTGCACAATACAAGCGCTGTTATGCGTAGTTGTGAGGTTTTTGGAATTCAAGAGCTAGGGGTAATTGAAGAAAAGTTTGGTAAAAGAATAGATAAAGAAATTGCCTTAGGTGCAGAGAAATGGGTAGATATCAACCGTTACAACAGCAACCAGCAATGTATTGATTCGTTGCGTTCAAGAGGGTATCAAATTGTAGCGACTACTCCGCACGTTGAAGCTAATTTTTTGGAGGATTATGATATTACAAAACCTGCTGCTATCTTTTTTGGTACGGAAAAGTCAGGGTTATCTCCAGATATTATGGAGCAAGCAGATGCGTATATTAAAATTCCAATGGTGGGGTTTACAGAGAGTTTGAATATTTCAGTTTCAGCAGCAATTACCATTCAAAACCTTACTACACGTTTGCGCAATACTGCCATTCCGTGGCAATTAACAGAAGCCGAGCTCTTAGAAAAACGTATCGATTGGGCGCGTAAATCAATCAAAGATATTGATTTTGTGACTTCACGATATTTAGACGGAACTATTTAAAACGATTTATAAAAGGTGCTTTTTTTAGTGTAAGACGTTGCATTGGAATAAAAAGCACCTTGTTTTTTTAAAAGATTAGTTTGTGTGTAGTTTGAGGTCGCCAGCTTTAATCCATCCTTTTTTGCGAAATACAAAGGCAAATGCCAACGTTAAAACAGCAGGTAAAATAAAATGCAGTAACGCGATACTCCACCAAATGGCAGCGTTGTTCCCCATAGCTTCCAAAGTACCAAACTGACCTACAAAACCACTTGTTCCCATTCCTGATCCAGATGGAATATTTTCCATTTGAAATACTAAGGTGGCCAATGGCCCTAACACAGCACTTGTTAAAATAGGGGGAAGTATGATGATTGGATTTCTAACAATATTAGGCATTTGAAGCATACTTGTACCCAATCCTTGACTCAGTAATCCGCCCAATTTATTTTCGGGATAACTCATTACTGCAAAGCCAATCATTTGTGCACAACAGCCCACAGTGGCCGCACCACCTGCAAGTCCGCTTAGCGATAAGGCTATGGCAATAGCGGCACTAGACACCGGTAAGGTGAGTAGTATACCCATAATCGCGGCAACGAGTATTCCCATAATAAAGGGCTGCAGTTCTACAGACCACATAATAAAAGTACCTATGTTTAGAATGATTTTATTGATAGTTGGGCCAATTAATTCAGCAGTTAAAGCACCCGTAATTAGTGCTGTGGCAGGAGTAAGGATAATGTCTACAGGAGTGCTTTTATAGATTAGCTTGCCGAATTCCGTTCCAAGGGCAACTGCAAAAAAACAACCAACGGGGCCGCCCAATTGAAAACCCAATGCGCCTGTAACTACGCTTGTAAATAAAACTAGAGGAGGGGCTTGAAGGGCATAGGCGACACCTATCCCTATTGCAGATCCGATGTAACCTTGCGCTTGCGTACCTAACGTGTGTAGAAAAGGCAGGTCTAACCAAGTTCCTAAGGATTTTAATATCAAACCAATTATCAAGGAGCAGAACAACCCCAATGCCATAAAGTTTAGCGCATCGATACCATAGCGCTGTAAAGAGAAAACAATGTTTTTCTGTTTTAAAAGTTGAAGCACCTTGTTCATTTGCTTTTATAAATTTTCGATGAACTCTCTTTTCTGATTGCCCAATTGTTTAAAATGAGTTGGTGTTAAACCCGTTGTTTTCTTGAATTGAGCGCTTAGATGTGCCACACTACTATAGTGGAGTTGAAAGGCGATTTCTTTTAAAGTGAGCTCATCGTAAACCAGCAACTCTTTTACTTTCTCAATTTTTAATTGAATAAAATACTGCTCTATAGTGGTAGACTCTAATTGTGAAAACAATTGACTTAGAATGTGATAATCCTGTTGAAGTTTATCGGTAAGATAATCGGATAAAGTGTTTTTTAAATAGGCCTGTTCTTGCTGTACCAGGTCAATTAAAGTGCTTTTGATAAGCATTACCGTTTGTTGTTTTTTATCGTCGAGTATTTCAAATCCTAAAGGTTGAATTTTCTCTTGAATAGAAGCTATTTGAAGGCTGTTTAGTGGTTTTTCGAAAGTAATTTCCCCTAATTTTACTTGAGAAGGAGGAAAACCTAATTGATTAAGTTGATCTTCTAGCACCATTTTACAGCGAGAACAAACCATGTTTTTTATGTATAATTTCATAAAGCAGGGGCATTAAGCTCCAAATATAAGCATATTGTAGCAGTAATGCCTTGCTTTTTTAGGTTGTACGGCTACTAGTACTCTTTAGATTCGTAGTCGTAATTTATCATCCAATGAATACCAAAAGCATCGGTAAACATTCCAAATAAAGCTCCCCAGAAGGTTTTTTCTAAAGGCATTGTAACTGTACCACCTTCAGATAAACCATTGAATACGCGTATGGCTTCTTCTTCAGATTCGGCATTAATAGCGATGGCTACATTGTTTCCGAATTGAACAGTGGTTCCGCAGTTGTCTAAGGTATCGCTTCCTTTTAAAATAGTTTCCTTGCTAATAGGTAAAACGATGTGCATAATTTTGTTGCTGATTTCTTCATCTAATGGAGTGTCTGAAGGCATATCTTTAAAACGACCTACGTATGGGAATTCTCCTCCAAAAACGGATTGATAAAATAGAAAAGCTTCTTCGCAATTGCCGTTGAAGCTAAGGTAAGGATTGATTGTCATTGTTTTTTTTTTGATTCGTTTATAAGGGCTAAATATAGTGGGAAAATAGATTTGATGGATTGTGTTAATGTGAATTTTTCTAAATTTTTTAATACTGTTGAATTTCTATTTTGAAGGACTGTAATCTTATGCCACAAACTTTTTGTAAATGCTGTGTACTTAGGCTTATATTTCCTATTTTTGCAAAAAATTTGAACCTAAACAAGATCTACTATGTATAAAAGCATTATAAAACCGTTGTTCTTTAAATTCGATCCAGAAAAAGTACACCATTTCACTTTTTCATCATTAAAATTTATCAATAGAATTCCAGGAGTTTCTGCTATTATAAAATCTAGTTGTCAGGTTGTAGACCCAAGATTAGAGCGTGAGGTATTTGGATTAAAGTTCAAAAATCCGGTTGGATTGGCAGCAGGATTGGATAAGGATGCTAATTTGTATTCTGAATTGGAAAACTTTGGTTTTGGATTTATTGAAATCGGAACGATTACTCCAAAAGGACAAGAAGGTAATCCTAAGAAACGCTTGTTTCGCCTAAAAGAAGATGGAGGAATTATCAATCGAATGGGCTTTAATAATGGAGGTGTAGAGCAAGCTGTTGCACGATTGAAAAAGAATAAAGGTACGTTGATTGGAGGAAATATTGGTAAGAACAAAGTAACTCCAAATGAAGAAGCTACTTCGGATTACGAATTGTGTTTTGACGCATTATTTGATTATGTAGATTATTTTGTAGTGAATGTGAGTTCTCCAAATACTCCAAATTTACGCGCACTACAAGACAAAGAACCTTTGAAAGCATTGTTAAACGCTTTGCAGGTTAAAAATAAAGCGAAAGCAAACCCTAAACCGATCTTGTTAAAAATCGCTCCAGATTTGACAGACGAGCAATTGTATGATATTATTGAAATTGTAACTGAAACTAAGATTTCAGGTGTTATTGCAACCAATACAACCATCAGTCGTGAGAACTTAAAAGCACCTGAGCAAGTAGAAACGGGAGGTTTAAGCGGAAAACCGTTGACCAAACGCAGTACAGAGGTAATTCGTTTCTTGTCTGAAAAGAGCAACAAAGCATTCCCTATTATTGGTGTTGGAGGTATACACAGTGCAGCAGACGCATTAGAGAAATTAGAAGCAGGAGCTAGTTTGATTCAATTATATACTGGATTTATCTATGAAGGACCTGGATTGATCAAAGAAATTAATCAAGCATTATTGGCTCAGAAAAATTAGCTTTATGACATCAGAAGTTTTAATAGCTTTTTTTGCAACTTGTTTACTACTTATCGCTACACCCGGACCAGATATGTTATTTGTGGTTTCACAAAGTATAACTAGAGGAAAGAAATATGGAATTGCTGCTACAATTGGTCAAGTAGGAGGGCTGCTCTTTCATTTACTCTTATTTGCCTTTGGAATCTCTACCTTGATTATGAGTTCAGAAATCGCTTATAAAGGTGTGAAGATTCTAGGAGCTTGTTATTTATTTTGGTTGTCTTATAATATATATAAGGCTCCTTCCGCAATTGTAATTAATGAAGTAGGTGGTAAAAACACTACTTTTTTGGGCTTTATGCGTCAAGGACTTTTTATGAATATATTAAACCCCAAAGTGATGATGTTTTTTTTGGCATTATTTCCAGGGTTTATTTCAGAAACATCTGGAAATATTAGTTCTCAGGTGTTGGTTTTAGGCGCTATTCTTATTGCACAAACTTTAGCTATCTTTATCTCTATTAGTATTATAGCATCACAACTTACCGATATTATTCGTAATAATAATAAGATTGGTCTTTTTCTTAAATGGATGCAGATTGTGATTTTTACGGGATTAGGGATTTTTCTATTGCTGTAGCTGCTAAAGAAATTTTTAGAAATATTTTTTTTGTTTTGGAATTTTAGCCCTTTCGTTTATCTTTGAAACCCTATGGAACCAGTTAAAATTATAGAATGTCCTCGCGATGCGATGCAAGGGATTAAAATGTTTATCCCTACCGAGAAAAAAGTACAATACTTACAATCCTTATTGCGTGTAGGTTTTGATAGTCTCGATTTTGGGAGTTTTGTTTCTGCAAAAGCAATTCCGCAAATGCAGGATACCACAGACGTATTGGCACAATTGGATTTATCTAAAACCAAAACAAAGCTTTTGGCTATTGTTGCAAATACGCGTGGAGCAGAATTGGCTGCTATGCATCCAGAGATTCAATATTTAGGGTATCCTTTTTCTATTTCGGAAAACTTTCAAATGCGTAACACGCATAAAACCATTGCAGAATCCATTATTACACTATCCGAAATATTAGATATTGCTGCCAAAACAAACAAGGAAGTAGTCGCTTATCTATCAATGGGGTTTGGTAACCCGTATGGAGATCCGTGGGATGTGGATATCGTTGGGGAGTGGACAGAGCGTTTGGCTAAAATGGGGGTTAAGATATTATCCTTGTCAGACACTATTGGAAGTTCTACACCGGAGCAAATAGATTATTTGTTTTCTAATTTAATACCTGCTTATCCAGATATGGAGTTTGGAGCGCACTTGCATACCACTCCAGATAGATGGTTTGAGAAAATTGATGCTGCTTATAAGGCAGGATGCTTGCGTTTTGATGGTGCAATTAAAGGTTATGGAGGCTGTCCAATGGCAAAAGACGACTTAACGGGGAATATGCCTACCGAGAAAATGTTGAGCTATTTTACTGCAAATAAAATAGAAACGAATTTAAGTGGGATGTCTTTTGAGAGTGCGTACAACGAAGCGTTAAAAATATTTAATTTTTATCACTA
>JASLDM010000016.1 GCA_030151565.1 Flavobacterium sp.
AAATATAACAAAAAAAACGCCTCGAAATCGAGGCGTTTTTAAATTTATTTTGAACGTAAAATTACTTTACTAAACGGATTTCAACACGTCTGTTCAACTCTCTACCTTTTACAGTTTTGTTTGAAGCAATTGGTTCAGATGATCCGTATCCTTCAGAAGTTAATCTGTTAGATGCAATTCCTTTTTCAATCAAGTAAACTTTTACAGCATTAGCTCTGTTTTTAGACAATGGAACGTTGATTCCGTCGTTTCCAGAAGCATCTGTATGTCCAGCGATATGGAATTTAGTATTTGGATATTCTTTCATGATTTTCACGATATTATCCAATACTGGGTAAGATGAATCTAAGAAAGTGTATTTACTTGAATTAAACAATACAGTTTTTCCATAGTCGTTTAATTTTTTCACTTGCTCTTCTTGGATTTCAGGACATCCTTTATTAGAAGCAGGACCAGCAACATCTGGACACTCATCTAAATGATCAGGAACACCATCTCCATCTCTATCTGGCCAAGGACAACCTTTGTTTTCTTTTGGACCTGCTACTTCAGGACACTCATCTAAATTATCAGGAACTCCATCTCCGTCTGTATCAGGACATCCTTTGAATTCAGCTAAACCAGGAACATCTGGACAAGCATCTAAATGATCAGGAATACCATCTCCATCAGTATCAGGACATCCGTTGAATTCAGCTAATCCAGGAACATCTGGACATTCGTCTAAATGATCAGGAATACCATCTCCGTCTGTATCAGGACATCCGTTGAATTCTTTTAAACCAGCAACATCTGGACACTCGTCATATTTATCCATAACTCCATCTCCGTCAGTATCTTTTCCTCCAAATTGGAAACGGATACCTGCAAAGTGTTGCATATGTGAAGCGATATCAACATTTGGCGTTCTAGTATCGTCAAATGAATGCTTGTAAGTAGATTGTACTGTAAGAGCGATATTATCTGTGAACCAGAAGTTTAATCCTAAACCTCCATTAACTGTTCCTGCAGAAGCATCACCCATAAAAGTATATCCTCCTCCTACTAATAGGAATGGATCAACTACTTTGAATTTTAATAAGTCCTTGAAGCTGTATTTAACTTCAGCATCAATTCCGTAGTAAGTTAAATCACCAGGATTGTAGATTTCGAAATTTTCAGCATCTGACTTGATGAATTTGTCAATTTTGTTAACCGACCCTACTACACCAAAAGAGAACCCATCACCTAAGTATCTTGATACATTTAAGTAAGATACTGATGGAAGGATGTTCCATTGGTCTTTCGCATTAAAATAACCTCCTAATCTATTAGAGAAGTTGCTTGTTGTACTAATCTTAGTATCAACAGCATTTGCTCCAATAGTCACCGCCCAAGGGTGATCAGCATTTTGTGCTTGAGAAGTTAATCCCGCGCAAAGAAGTGCTGCTGCAAATAATTTGTTGAGATGTTTCATAACTTTTTGTTTTTTTTACTAAATCGTAATTTGGAGCAAAAATACAACCTTATATTCTTATTTACAAAATATTCCGTTAATTTTAGCCCGTTTACCTTAATATTCTCGTTTTATTTAATAACTTTTAAGTCTTTTCCCACTTCTATGAACGCTTGGATAGCTTTATCTAAATGTTCTTGTGTATGTGCTGCGGATAATTGAACACGAATTCTCGCCTTATCTTTAGGTACAACAGGAAAGAAGAATCCGATTACATAAATTCCTTTTTCCAATAATCTATCAGCCATTTCTTGAGACAGCTTTGCATCATATAACATTACAGGTACAATAGCAGAATCTCCATCAATTATATCAAATCCAGCTTTTTTCATACCTTCTTTGAAATAATTTGTATTCCACTCTAATTTATCTCTTAGTGAGGTGTCTTTTTCCAAAACCTCAAATACCTTAATAGAAGCCCCTACAATAGCAGGTGATAATGAGTTTGAAAACAAATAAGGTCTAGATCGCTGTCTAAGAATTTCTATAATTTCTTTCTTAGCAGTTGTATATCCACCCATAGCTCCTCCTAGTGCTTTCCCAAGCGTTCCAGTAATAATATCTACGCGTCCCATTACGCCTTTTGCCTCCAAAGTACCTTTTCCTGTTGCTCCAATAAATCCAGCTGCATGACATTCATCAACCATTACTAAAGCATCGTATTTATCGGCCAAATCACAGATCTTATCCAATGGCGCTACTAATCCGTCCATTGAAAACACTCCATCCGTAACAATGATTTTAAAACGGTGTCCCGCTTCATTAGCTTTTATCAATTGCTGCTCTAGATCTGCCATATCATTATTCTCATAACGGTAACGCGCTGCTTTACACAAACGAACACCATCGATAATTGAAGCATGATTTAAACTATCTGATATAATCGCATCCTCTGCCCCTAAAAGCGGTTCAAAAACCCCACCATTAGCATCAAATGCCGCTGCATACAAAATGGTATCTTCTGTCCCATAAAAATCAGCTATTTTTTGTTCCAACGTTTTATGAATATCCTGAGTTCCACAGATAAAGCGAACTGAAGACATCCCAAAACCATGAGAATCTAAAGCATCCTTTGCTGCCTGAACAACCTCTGGATGTGAAGACAATCCTAAATAATTATTTGCACAAAAATTCAAAACCTTTTCACCTGTAGACACCGTAATTTCGGCTCCTTGAGGTGATGTAATAATTCGTTCCTTTTTAAATAAGCCATTATCTTCAATAGCTTTCAATTCGCTCTGTAAATGACCTTTAATTTCTCCGTACATATTTTTCTGTTTAAAAATGCTCGTTAATTTATATACTTACAAATGTATCACATTTAATTCATCCCCGATATACAGTAAGGCTTTTTTAATTACCTCAAACCCCATATCTGTTAATGTTAAACCGTAATCTTCAATCTGGGTATGATGCTTTTTCTCTTCTTTCCCTGTTTTATAATCTAATAAATATACCTGATTTCCATCGACTAAAACCCGATCTGGAACACTATTTTTATGCGCTGCACTTATAATAACGCGCTCATTGTATACACGCCCATTTCCCGAAAAGAAATCTTGTAATTCAGAGTGAGTCACAATTCCTTTAATCACTTTTTCAAAAATTTCTTTTTGATTTTCCTGAATCAGCCCTGACTCTATACTCAACATCAAAGCATTCTCCAAATCAGAAGGGACTTCAATAAAAGACATTATCTTATGCACGATATTTCCATACTCGATAGCTTCTAAACTAACACTGTCCCACATCATCGCCTCACGTTGCGCAATCTTAATTGAATGAAATTCTAAAGGTTCCTTTACCGTAACTATTGTTTTATTTTCAGCATCTTGCTCTTGCAAAACCACGCTAGGTTCAGACAGTCGCTCAGAATTTCCAAACTCAAATTCAAAATCTCCATCCGCATAAACTCCTTTAGACATCAAAAACTCCAAAAAGAATTTAGTCATATTATTTTTCAACTCTCCTTTAGAAGTAACATCTTTTCGGCTTATTACATACAATTGTTCTTCTGGTCGAGTTAAAGCGACATAAAGTACATTGAGATTATCCAATAGTATTTCCTGTTCTTTTGCCTCATATAATCTTGATGCTAATTCACCATATTCAGCAACTTCTTTTTTGGAATCTACCAAAGCTTTAGGAAAATCAATATCATCCTCTTCAATATCTAGCCATAGCTTATCTCTATTCGATCGAGAATAATCTTCCTCAGCAAATGGAAATATAACCACAGGAAACTCTAGCCCTTTTGACTTATGAATAGTCATAATCTGAACCGCATCAACTCCTTCTGGAGTAGGAATACTGAACTTATGAAAATTATTCGCCCAATACTCCAAAAAATCAGCAATACTGTATTGGTTTTTTATAGTACGCTCCAATACCAAGTCCATAAAATATAAGACATATGAGATTGATGCTTTATCTTGTAGAAAAGCACGCACAATATGCTCAACCGCTTCATATAATGATTTTCGTCTACAGGCTTTAAAAGAAATCACTATTCCTTTTTGAGCCAACCATTTTTCTAAGTCTTTCTCGTTTTCCAATCTCATTCCTTCCACAATGAAATCATGTATTGGCACTCCTTCATTTTGTTTGGAAGCAACGAAATACAACAACATCGCCTTAGCTTCTTTATCTTGTGCATTGCGCAAAAAACGTAACACATTAATAATAAGTCGTACTTCGGTTGCGTTATTAATCAATAAAGAATCGGAAGATAGAATAGGTATTTCTTGTTCTGTTAAATAATTAGCCAATGCTACTCCGTCAGAACGTTTTCTAGTCAAAATAACAATATCACTATACAAAAACCCTTGTTCTTTTACCTTTAGGATAGTCTCAAAAGTAGCTTGAGTATATTGAGCTTCTTTAGTCACCTCTTCTTCATCTTCGTTTTTATCTAAATCCGCAATAAATCTAATGTTTACATATCCCCCTTCTTTGCTATTAACCTCTTGAAAACTGTTGTTTTCATATAGATCTTTATAATCTGGTTGCGAGAAATTTTTAGAAGCTGTTTTAAAAAAATCATTATTAAACGATATAATTTCAGAATAACTGCGATAATTTTTCCCTAAAACCACTGTTTCTTTATCTGGATTAGAAAAAGGATTTTCGCCTTTACTTAATTCGATAAACTGCTCTGCTTTACCACCTCTCCATCGATAAATAGATTGCTTTGGATCTCCAACCAGCATTAACGTTCCCTTTACTCCAGCTTCATCCTCCCCTGCTAGAGCATTATCTATTAGAGGTATTAAATTCAGCCATTGCATTTCAGACGTATCCTGAAATTCATCTATAAAAAAATGACGATATCGCTCTCCTAGTCGTTCATAGATAAAAGGAGCGGGCTGATTTTGAATTTCTTTATTAATTATGGAATTAAATTGTGTAATCGAAACTATATTTTGTTCTTCTTGAATTCTCTTTAGCTCTTGTCCAATTGTATTCAATAAAGATAACGGAGTAATATTCTTTAAAAAAGCCTCGTAAAAAGATCGTTTTGCATAACCTTCATATACTTGCTGTAGCAAACTTAAAAGTTCTGGTATATTGGCCTCAATGAGCTCTCTATCTTTAGCTGTTTTATTGATCGATATATCTTCAAATTCAAAATATCGTTTATGCGCTGGTTTAACCTCATCGTTTACAATAGCCTTTAGATGATTTGGAAAAGTACCTCTTGAAAAAGATTTTTCATCAATTCCATTGCTTTCGACAATTCCTAAAGCAACTGCTCCTATTTTCTTTGTTTCGGAAGTAAGTGTTTGTATTTCTGCTTTTAAAAAATTTCGTACAGATACAAAATCAGGAAGTGTTTTCTTTTCAAACAACGCGATTTCTTCTCTATTATTTTCATTCATCAATAAATACCCCACTTCTAAAAGCTCTCGAGTTACATCCCAACTCTTATCATTATCCGCTTTATCAAGGGAAAAATCGATTAACAATTCAGTTAACTCCTTGTCAGAACCTGCTTTGGCAATTATTGCATCAACAGCCTCTTGTAACAATTCATCTGACTCTAATGAGACATCAAAAGTTATAGGTAGATTTAAGTCAAACGCAAAAGATCGAATTACTTTATGCGTAAATTTATCGATGGTAGAAATATCAAAAGCGGCATAATTATGAATAATACTCTTGATGATTTTAGCGGATTTATCTTGTATAAATCGTTCTTTTAAACCAGTCTCTAGAACTAACTGATCAAACATTCCCCGATATTTATCCAAAATATTTTCTTGAGAAAACGCATATAGCGAATTAACTGTTCGCGTTTTCATTTCCTCAACAGCTTTATTCGTAAAAGTTATTGCTAAAATCTTTTTATACGCGTCGTCTTGTCGGTCCATCAACAAGATTTTTAAGTATTCTTTTACAAGTGTATGAGTTTTACCTGAACCAGCCGAAGCGTTATATATTGAAAATGAAGCAGTAGACACAAATATTTCTTATCTTTAAGTTAACTCTTAATCAATCTAGTTCTTTTTTATTTCTGAACAAAAATCACTAATTTTGAATAAAAATAATACTAATCTTTTAAATAATACGAATTATGGCTTTCGAATTACCAAAATTACCTTATGCATATGATGCTTTGGAACCAAACATCGATGCTCGCACTATGGAAATCCACCATACTAAACATCATAACGCTTACACTACTAACTTAAATGCTGCAATTGCAGGAACAGATTTAGAGGGAAAATCTATCGAAGAAATCCTTAAAAATCTTGACATGTCCAATGCTGCAGTTCGTAATAACGGAGGTGGATATTTTAACCACAATTTATTTTGGGAAGTTATGTGTCCTAATGGAGGTGGAGAACCTACAGGTGAATTAGCTGACGCTATCACTAAGGACTTCGGTTCTTTTGCAAACTTTAAAGAAGCTTTTGCAAAAGCAGGTGCAACTCAATTTGGTTCAGGATGGGCTTGGCTTTGTGTAAAAGACGGAAAATTATCTGTTTGCGGAACTCCAAATCAAGACAATACTTTGATGCCTGGTGTAGGCTGTGGCGGAACTCCAATCTTAGGAATGGATGTTTGGGAGCACGCTTACTACTTAAACTATCAAAATAGACGTCCTGATTACATCACAGCTTTCTTCAATGTAATCAATTGGAACGAAGTAGCAAAAAGATTTTCTGAAGCAAAATAGTACATTAATTATTTTTCTATTTATAAAACGTCTGAAATATTTTCAGACGTTTTTTT
>JASLDM010000018.1 GCA_030151565.1 Flavobacterium sp.
ATTCCTGGAGGCACCACAAAAAACCTTTCTAAGAAGCGATATTACCAAAATGGTGCCTTAGCTCAGTTGGTAGAGCAAAGGACTGAAAATCCTTGTGTCCCTGGTTCGATTCCTGGAGGCACCACCATAAAAGCCCGATTCTAATGAATCGGGCTTTTTTATTTTTACTATCTTTTGTTTTTGTTCTTCATTTAATATTAGAATATGTTTGTGTAAATACATTTTTTAATAAAACATGAAAATTAGGAAGGCTAAAGTGTTTATTTTTAGAATATTGACGAGGTTGTTGTTCTTTGTTTTGTTGTTTATAGTGTTGCTTATGTCTTTGTTTTCTGTTGTGAGAAGATATATAGTTGTCAACAATAGTGAGGAAACATTATATGTTACTCTGTTGATATAATATCATGTTGAACATACTTTGTCAGGTGAGGAAAGTGAAGATCAAATTAATGCTTACATAAGTCAATTAGATGATTTGCGTATTACTCCTCAGTATTTGTTCAACAGTTTTCCTGTCGTTCCTTCATTTCAAAATAAGGATATTAAGGTTAAGCCTAATTCTAAAACGTATTTATATATTCTCTTTGAAAGTATTAATCAAACATATGGACCACATATTTTATTAATAAAGGATAAAGAAAATAAGTACTACTATAAAAGATCTGACTTTTGGGAATCAGATACGTTAGATGATGTAAGTTCATTTAAAGAAGCTTCTGCAAACTTAATACTCGCAGAGGAGGAAGGTGAATTGCCTCCTGTGTTGTGGGTAATTCTTACTGTTTTAGTTGCATCGCTGGTGTTTAGGTATTTTTTATTCAAAAATGTAAAGTTGTTGAGAAATGAGGAATCAGCCAAAAAAGTTTGAAGCTAAGCAATAATACATCGTTTGAGGTAGCTGTTTTTCGCTTGAATGAGCTGTGTAGTGGTTTGATTAGCACTACTTCTTTACCAATGCAGTGATTTTTTTTCTATATTTTGTAGTAAACTGCTTTGTAGTTGGTTTAGGATTTGTTCAAGCCTTCTTCAGAATACAGTCTTAAAACCTAACTAAATACTATACTTCTTATCAGGAGCTCCGTGCAAAAGTAAAATTGAAACCTCTATAACGTTGATTATTTGTTGCCTACTTTTAAGTAATTATTAAAAGTGTTCATTTTTGTTAAAAGTGATCAGGATCTATTATTTGTCATCAAAATTTTTAGTTATAATAAAACGAACCTCAAAGAAGGTAAGTTTGTAGAGTAAACTACGAAATAAGTAGTTATGCATTTTATCTCATTTGTATTAGACGCCTATTTTAAAGCAAATTCAATAGTTTACAAATGGATATCGATTGGTTATGATGTGCTTTTGTGTAGCAGTTGTTCGGGACTTGTTCGAGACAAGTACCACAGACTCTCGGAAATCAGCTTTTTTTCGGAAGGTGTCTGGTGCGAATGTGGTGGATGTTTGGTAGAAGGTATGTATAAGCTAGTATTGACACGGGGTTGGTGTTAGTTGGAAATGGTGTTTTTTAATTTATATATATCTTTATTAATTCATATCAAGAATCTCGTAACTACTTTATGTAAGGTGTTTTTTTGTAAACGAAATGCAACTTACATTGGGCTTATTTATGAGTGCTTGTTGTTGTGAGGTTGTTTGTATGATGTGCTCAGGGTGTTATTTTGAAAGTAGTGTTGCGTTGTAAGTATAGGAGTGTTTGTATTGCGAGAGAAATTAAATAAGGGGTAATGATAGGTTTGAATCAAAAAAGCCGCTAGAATGTAAATTCTGCGGCTTTTAGAGTGTATTTTAAGCTATTATCTCAAAGCAGTAAGCTCTGCAATTCTAACAATTACATTAATGGCTTTTTGCATGCTTTCTACAGGTACGTATTCGTATTTACCGTGAAAGTTATGTCCACCTGCAAAAATATTTGGACAAGGTAATCCCATATAAGAAAGTTGAGCTCCATCAGTTCCACCTCGAATAGGTTTGATAAGTGGTTTAATGCCTAAGTCTTTCATTGCTTTTTCAGCAATGTCAACAATATGCATTTCTGGTTCTACTTTTTCTTTCATGTTGAAGTATTGGTCTTCAATAGTGCATGTTACAATAGGACCTCCAAATTTCTTTTGGTACTTTTTGTTGATTTTATCTGCTAGTTTTTGAACTAGTTTTTTGCGCTCTTTGTATTTTTTTAAACTATGATCGCGAATAATTAAATCTACTTCAGAGGTTTCGATGTTTCCGCTTACATGGTTTACGTGGAAGAATCCTTCGTATCCCGTTGTTTTTTGAGGTACTTCGTCTTTAGGTAGTTTTGAAATGAATTTGTTAGCTAAAAGGATAGAGTTGATCATTTTTCCTTTTGCATATCCAGGGTGAACACTTTTACCAGAAAATACTAGTTTAGCTCCTCCTGCATTAAAGTTTTCGTATTCAAGTTCTCCAACTTGACTTCCATCCATAGTGTATGCCCAAGCAGCATCAAATTTGTCTACGTCGAATAGGTGTGCTCCACGTCCAATTTCTTCGTCTGGAGTAAATCCTACGCGAATTCTACCGTGTTTGATTTCTGGATGATTGATTAAGTATTCCATAGCACTCACTATTTCAGTGATTCCTGCTTTATCATCAGCACCTAAAAGCGTAGTTCCGTCTGTAGTGATTAACGTTTGTCCTTTGTATTGTAATAAGTCGCCAAAATAACTAGGAGACAATACGATATTTTCTGCAGCATTTAACACGATATCTCCACCGTCATAATTTGGGATAATTTGAGGTTTCACATTAGCTCCGCAAAAATCGGGAGAAGTGTCAAAGTGAGAGATAAATCCAATTGTAGGAACTTCGTGATCTACATTACTTGGTAGTGTAGCCATGATGTACGCATTCTCATCAATTGTTACATCTTCCATTCCGATTTGTTTCAACTCTTCAACCAATTGGTTTGCAAGTACCCATTGTTTTTCTGTACTTGGACAAGTGTCTGAATTAGGATCCGATTCGGTGTCAACAGTAACATAACTGATGAAGCGGTCAATAATTTTTTGCATGCTGTTCGTTATTTAGTTCTAACAAAAATACAAATTTATTATGGATAGGTATAAGCTGAAAGGGTATTTTTAAATCTCTCAAGGAATCTTTTCTGAAAATGCGTTTATCTTTGAAGGATATAAAATGATTTTTATGAAAAAAATATATTGGTTTTTATTTCTTTGGTTTGCTGGTTTCTTTACGAGCTATGCCTTAGAGCCTGTTCGTGAATATGTAGAGCACCCGAGTAATTTTGATATGAAATTTAAGGAAGAGGTGCTGATTACTGAAGATCATTGTAAAATTCAATCTTGGATTTGTTATCCAGAACAGCAAGTGTCAAATAATACCGTACTTATTTTGGCTTATGGAGATACTGGAAATATGTCATTTTGGTTGCGTCAAGTAGCAGAAATGGTAAAGCAGGGTTTTACATTGGTGATGTTTGATTATCGTGGTTTTGGTGCTAGTCAAGATTTTGAATTTGAACCCAACCGATTGTATTACGATGCTTTTCAAGTAGATTTAAAAGCGGTTTTGGAGCATTCAAAAAAGGTTTTTCCGTCGTCAAAAATAGGAGTTTGGGCTTTATCAATGGGAACAATCTCGGCGACTATGGTTTATAAGGAGGCTCCTTATGATTTTATGGTTGCAGAGGGATTTGCCGTGAGTCCCCAATTGATTATTGATAAGCTTAAGTTGTATAAAAAAGTCGTGTATAGTTTGCCGGAGAAAGCAGTTTTGTATGAACAGGCTTTGTCTGATTTAAATATTCCATTGTTGCTGTTTGCTGGAGATAAAGATGGAATGACAACAGTAGCGGAGAATTATAGAGTGAAGTATTTAAATTCCAAAAGTGATTTGGTTATTTTTAAAGGGGGACATTTACAAGGATTTCAAGCATTGTCTGGTGCGTATCATGGAGAGAAGTATATTGGAGCAATTCAGCGATTTCTAAAAACAGTTGATTAGATGCAATGGACTTAGTTCTTTTGAATGGTATGGAGCATTGAAAATGGAATGGCAAAAAATTAACAGCAATTGAATGAAATCTTGAGGCTTGAGCCTTTTCGTTTTGGGCTTAAAAAGTTTATATTTGTACCTTAACAACACCTACGTATATATGTTAACTAATTTAAATGCTATTTCGCCAATTGATGGTCGTTATAGAAGTAAAACACAATCTTTAGCTGCTTATTTTTCGGAGGAAGCTTTAATTAAGTATCGTGTCTTAGTAGAAGTAGAATATTTTATTGCTTTATGTGAGCAAGGTTTACCGCAATTAGCAGGTGTGCCTAAAACAGTATTTACGGATCTAAGAAAATTGTATCAGGAGTTTTCTACAGAAGATGCAATCTGGATTAAAGAAACAGAAAAGACTACAAATCACGATGTGAAAGCTGTAGAGTATTTTATTAAAAATGCTTTTGAGCGATTGAATCTTTCTGCTTATAAAGAGTTTATTCATTTTGGACTTACTTCTCAGGATATTAATAATACGTCTATACCTTTGATGACAAAAGAAGCTTTTCACGATGTTTATATGCCTCTTTTTATTAAGGTTGTAAATAAGTTGAAGGAGTTGAGTATAGAATGGAAAGATGTTCCTATGTTGGCACGTACACACGGACAGCCAGCTTCGCCTACTAGATTAGGTAAAGAATTTGACGTGTTTGTTGTTCGATTAGAGGAACAATTACGTTTGTTGAACAATGTTCCTTTTGCTGCTAAATTTGGTGGTGCTACGGGGAACTTTAATGCACATCACGTTGCGTATCCATCGTACGATTGGAAACAGTTTGGAACCGACTTTGTAGAATTAACTTTAGGTTTAAAACATTCGTTTCCTACAACGCAAATCGAACACTATGATCATTTTGCTGCATTTTTTGACGCATTGAAGCGTATTAATACCATTATTATGGATTTGAATAGAGATGTTTGGACCTACGTTTCTATGGAGTATTTTAAACAAAAAATTAAGGCAGGGGAGATTGGTTCTTCTGCAATGCCACATAAAGTGAATCCTATTGACTTTGAAAACTCAGAAGGAAATCTAGGTATTGCCAATGCTATATTTGAGCATTTATCGGCTAAATTACCATTGTCTCGTTTGCAACGTGACTTAACGGATAGTACTGTGTTGCGAAATATTGGTGTGCCATTAGGGCATACGTTAATTTCTTTTGAGTCTACCTTGAAAGGGTTGGATAAGTTGTTGTTAAATGCCGAGAAGTTTGCACAAGATTTAGAGCATAACTGGGCGGTAGTTGCAGAAGCAATTCAGACTATTTTGCGAAGAGAAGGATATCCAAATCCTTATGAGGCACTTAAAGACTTGACACGTACAAATACAGTAATTAATAAAGAGTCAATTCACAATTTCATTGAAACACTTGCTGTTTCTGATGAAATTAAAAATGAATTAAAAGCTATTACTCCAAGTAATTACTTAGGGATTTAAGAATGAAATAAGAAGTAAATAAAAAAAAGCTTATCCGAAAGGATAAGCTTTTTTATTGTAATGTATTTTAGTGATTATAAGTGAATAACTTCACCATAAGCATCAGCTACAGCTTCCATTACAGCTTCACTCATAGTAGGGTGAGGGTGTACTGTTTTTAATACTTCATAACCTGTTGTTTCTAATTTACGGCCTAATACTGCTTCAGCAATCATATCCGTTACTCCTGCACCAATCATATGGCAACCTAACCACTCTCCGTATTTAGCATCGAAAATTACTTTTACGAATCCGTCTGGTGTTCCAGCAGCCTTTGCTTTTCCAGAAGCAGAGAATGGGAATTTACCAACCTTAATTTCGTATCCAGCTTCTTTAGCTTTTTTCTCCGTCATTCCAACAGAAGCGATTTCTGGAGTAGCATAAGTACATCCAGGGATATTTCCGTAATCTAAAGCTTCTACGTGGTGACCAGCAATTTTCTCAACACATAAAATTCCTTCAGCAGAAGCAACGTGTGCTAACGCTTGTCCAGGAACAACGTCTCCAATTGCATAGTATCCAGGGATGTTAGTTTGGTAGAAATCGTTTACTAAGATTTTATCTCTATCCGTAGCGATACCTACTTCTTCTAATCCGATGTTTTCAATGTTTGACTTAATACCAACAGCAGATAATACAACATCAGCTTCAAGGATCTCTTCACCTTTAGCTGTTTTTACTGTAGCTTTTACACCTTCACCAGTAGTGTCAACTTTTTCTACAGAAGCATTTGTCATAATTTTGATGCCTGCTTTTTTCAAAGAGCGCTCAAATTGTTTAGAGATATCTTCGTCTTCTACAGGAACGATATTTGGCATAAATTCAACGATAGTAACTTCTGTTCCCATTGCGTTGTAGAAATGTGCAAATTCAACTCCGATTGCTCCAGAACCTACAACAATTAATTTTTTAGGTTGTTGAGGTAGTGTCATTGCTTGACGGTATCCGATTACTTTTTTACCATCTTGAGGTAAGTTCGGTAATTCTCTTGAACGAGCTCCTGTTGCAATGATGATGTGGTCTGCAGAAAATTCTGTTACTTTACCATCTTTATCGGTAACATCGACTTTTTTACCTGGTTTTATTTTTCCAAAACCGTCGATTACTTCGATTTTATTTTTCTTCATTAGGAATTGAACACCTTTGCTCATTCCTTCAGCTACATTTCTTGATCTTGCTATTACTGCGTTGAAATCTTTATCAGCTTCTCCATTGATGGTTAAACCATAATCTGAAGCGTGTTTTAAATAATCAAAAACTTGAGCAGATTTTAAAAGTGCTTTCGTAGGAATACATCCCCAGTTTAAACAAATTCCACCTAAATTTTCTTTTTCAATAACAGCAACTTTAAAGCCTAATTGAGAAGCTCTAATAGCGGTAACGTAACCTCCAGGGCCACTTCCTAATACAATAATATCGAATTTCATAAGTATGTTTTTCTAATATAATTCAGCTACGAAAATAGTCAATTATTTTCGTTCTTGAAACTTTCGCAATGAAAAGTTGCTTTTCCTTTATTAAACAAGTAAAAAATGAAAAACAAGGGCTATTTGTTAAGGAGTTTGCTTTAATGTTAGGAATTCTTTAGCATCTATTCTGAATTGAATCTGTAAATGATGCCATATAGTTACTCACGGTTTTAATTGCTTTTGTTTTTTGTGATTTCTGGGGCACTATTAACTAAAAAAAGCACCTCAACCGAAGTGCTTTTTTTAGTTAACCAGCGTTTTGAATGCTATTAAACTGAGATTCGTAAAGATTTCTATAGTATCCGTCTTCTATTCGTAATAGTGTTTCGTGTGTTCCTTTTTCTACGACGCGCCCTTGATCCATTACAATAATTTGATCTGCATTAACAATTGTAGCTAAGCGATGTGCAATGATGATAGAGGTACGGTCTTGCGTAAGGTAGTCTGTCGCTCTTTGGATGAGTTCTTCTGAGTAACTATCTATGGATGAGGTTGCCTCGTCTAAAATTAAAATACTTGGATTGCTAACATAAGCTCTTAAAAAAGCAATCAATTGGCGTTGTCCGGACGAGAGCATAATACCTCGCTCTTTTACGTTGTAGTCATATCCTCCAGGAAGATTTTCGATGAAATCATGAATACCTATTTTTTTTGCTGCGGCAATTACGTCTTCGCGATTAATTTGCGGATCATCTAGAGTGATGTTGTTGAGAATTGAATCGCTAAATAGGAAAACATCTTGCAGTACTACAGCGATTTGTTTTCTTAAGCTTTTTAGCGTGAATTCGTTGATATCGGTTCCGTCTACGTAAATACTCCCGCTATCAATTTCGTAAAAGCGACTCAAAAGGTTGATCATTGTAGACTTTCCAGCACCAGAAGAACCCACTATGGCGATAGTTTCTCCTTGTTTAATATCTAAATTTACTCCTTTTAAAACTTCTGTTCCTGGAATATAGCTGAAATGAATGTCTTTAAATTGAATGTTTCCTTTGAATTTTGGAGCTGTTAATGTTCCGCTATCATCTATTTGTTCATCGGTTTCTAGAACTTCAAAAACACGTTCTGCAGCAATAATTCCCATTTGCATAACATTAAACTTATCTGCAATTTGACGAAGCGGGTTAAAAAGCATATTGATTAACATCGTATAAGCAAAGAGATCTCCAAAAGTAGTAAGGTTGTCTCCATTTACAATTGAGATTCCTCCGTACCAAATAATAAAACCTAGTGTAAGGGAAGATACAATATCAGCAATTGGGAAAAAGATGGAGTTGTAAAGGATATTTCTTAGCCAAGCTTGATTGTGTTTGTTGTTTATTTCTTTGAATTTTTCATACTCAATTTCTTCACGATTGAATAATTGAACGATTTTCATACCTGTAAGGCGTTCTTGAACAAAGGTGTTTAAATTTGAAATCTGTGTACGTACTTCTTGAAAGGCAGATTTCATTTTAAGTTGAAATATTCGTGTAGCGTAAAGTAATATTGGCATGCCTATGATTACAATACAGCTTAATTTCCAGTTCATATAAAACATAATGCCAAGTACTACAACCATTTTTAATAAGTCGCTTACAATCATAAAAAGCCCTTGGCTAAAAATACTTGCAATGGATTCGATATCAGATACGGCACGTGTAACGAGTTTTCCGACAGGTTCTTTGTCGAAATAACGCATTTTGAAGCTGGTAATTTTATCGAAAAGCTCTTCACGAATATCTTTAACAATATCTTGACCTAGCCAGTTTGCCCAATAAACAAAGTAAAACTGGGAGAGTACTTCTAGTAATAATACCAATCCCATAAGACCAACATATATTAATAGGCCATAAGTGTCTTTGGTCTGTACATAGCCATCTACCGTTTGCTTGAGCATATACGGGCGTAAAGCTGCAAATATGGAAAGAGATATGGCCCAAACGACTACCCAATTGAAGCGCTTTTTATATGGCTTTGCGTAGTCTAAGACTTTTTGTAGTGGTATGGATTTAATTCGTTTCATTCAGATATGGATAAGTAACACGGGTTAGAAATAAACCTTTTCCTGGAACAGAAAAACCAGCTTTTCCTCGATCTTTACTTTCGATAATTGTACGAAAGTCATTGAGGTCTATTTTTTCCAAGCCTACATTGATAAGAGTTCCAACAATGGCGCGTACCATATTTCTTAAAAAACGGTTTGCGCTAATGGTGAAAATTAAGTTGTTTTCTTGTTGTTTCCAAACGGCTTTGGTTATGGTACAATTGAAAGTGAAAACATCGGTATTGGTTTTAGAAAAACACTCAAAATCTTCGTAATCTAATAAGATTTTGGCAGCTTCATTCATTTTATCGATATTCAGATTGCGAAAATGAAACCAACTTAATTCATTATTGAATACATTTTTCACTAATGAAATGTGGTATTCATAGGTCCGACTTGTTGCGTCAAAACGTGCGTGAGCGTCTGAATGTACTTCAATGCAATTAAAAACAGCAATATCTTCTGGTAAAAATGAATTTAATCGCTTGAGTAGGTTTGTTTTGTCAAATGGAAGTTCAAAATCAAAATGCGCATACATTTGTTTAGCGTGTACTCCTGCATCAGTTCTACCTGCGCCAACCAATTCTATAGGCGCTCTAAGTAAAGTGCTTAACGCATGCGTAAGTGTTTCTTGAACAGTTACGGTGTTCGGTTGTATTTGCCAACCGTGATAATGGGTTCCGTTATATGCGAATTCTAAAAAATACCTCAAAATGAAATTCTTGTTGTTCTAATAAAGCAAAGATAGTAGAAATTCACGAGCACTTAATTTTGTGTAAAATAAAATTGCGTTAAGGGTATAAAACTTTTTTGACATTCTTACTTCTTGCGTTAGTTGGCAAATGTGTATTTTTACAAGATCTAAAAAAAATTATGATGCGCTATTTTATAATTATGATACTTTTTGTGCCGATCTATGGATTTGGACAGTCTTTTGAAAACTATTTTGAGGATAAAACCTTGCGATTAGATTATGTTTTTGCGGGTGATGCAAATGTTCAAGAAGTTTTTTTGGACGAAATGGTTCAACTTTCTCAATGGGCTGGGCGTAATCATAATTTGAACGAAGCTATTTTGGACGGAAATGCTCAAATTCGAGTATATGATGTAGTTGATGGTGCATTGCTATATGTGCAAGGGTTTAGTACGCTTTTTCAAGAATGGTTGTCTACGCCTGAATCTAAATTAGTTAAGAAGAGTTTCGAAGTGGTTTTATTGGTTCCTTTTCCAAAGAAAGATGTTTGGGTGGAAGTAGTTTTGTTTGATGACAAAGGAATTGCTCATCAAAAAATAAAACATCGCGTGGATCCAAGGGATATGTTGATTCGAACTAAAGGAGCGTATTCCGCAGTACCTTATCGTATCTTACAACAAGCTAAAACAAAAAATGCTATTGAGGTGGCTTTTGTGGCAGAAGGGTTTACAGAGCAAACAATGGATCAGTTTTATGTTTATGCGCAAACGGCTATGGAGCAAATTTTAATGCACAGTCCTTTTGATTCGTTTACTGATCGCTTTACTTTTTATGCGGTAGGTAGTGTTTCTGATGTAGATGGGGTGAGTGTGCCTCGTACTAATGATTGGAAAAAAACGGCTTTGGAATCACATTTCGATACTTTTTATTCGGAGAGGTATTTGACAACACTACGTATGAAAAAATTACATGATTTGGTAGCAGGTATTCCTTATGAGCATTTGATTGTATTAGCAAACACAGAAGTTTACGGTGGAGGAGGGATCTACAATGCGTATACTTTGACAACCACAGAGAATCCTAAGTTTAAACCAGTAGTTGTTCATGAATTTGGGCATAGTTTTGCAGGATTAGCTGATGAATATTTTTATGAGTCAGATGTTTTGAGCGATTTAATTTCTACCCAAAAAGAGCCTTGGGAACAAAATATTACGACACTTGTTGACTTTGACTCTAAATGGAAGGGGCGCTTAGTTGAAAACACACCTATTCCTACTGGTGTTGATAAGGATGGGTATTATCCAATAGGTGTTTATGAAGGATTGGCGGGTAGTAAAATATATAAGGCTAGTGTAGATTGTAGAATGAAGACCAATGAATACGATCGCTTTTGCCCTATTTGTCAAAGAGCTATTGAGAATTTAATACGCTTTTATACAGACTAATAAGGGGGGTAAGAATGCTACTAAAAGAAGGAGAATGTTTATGAATTAAAAAAAACGATTTATTTGAAAAAGATACTTTTACTTTCTGATACACATGGTTGTATCGATGCGCAAATATTAAAATATGTAGAACAAGCCGATGAGGTATGGCATGCAGGAGATATTGGTGATTTGGTTGTTACGGATACTATTAAAAAAACAAAGCCTTTGAGGGCAGTTTATGGAAATATTGACGGTGCCGAGGCGCGAGGAGAATTTTCGGAAGATTTGTTTTTTAATTGTGAGGGAGTGTCTGTTTTTATGACGCATATTGGAGGGTATCCTGGTAAGTATGTTGCTCGAGTCAAAACAGCTTTACAGCGTTTAAAACCTAAATTATATATATGTGGTCATTCTCACATTTTAAAAGTGCAATATGATCAAGCATTAGGTGTTTTGCATTTAAACCCAGGGGCAGCAGGTATTTCGGGTTTTCATCAAGTGCGCACGATGTTGCGCTTTGAAATTGAAGGAGCGGAAATAAAGAATATGGAGCTAATAGAATTTCCTAAAAGTAAAAAAGCCGAATCGTAAGATTCGGCTTTTCAACGCACTAATAAACTAAGATGTTAGGTTTATCTTAATCGATCCACAGATTTTACGAGATCTTCATCCTTTTTGATGGCTTTATTGGCCATGACCAACAAAACGATAGAAACAATAGGGAGGAACATTCCAATACCTTTCTCAGAAACTACAGTAATAGCTTCTCCAGATACAGTTAGGGAGCGAAACACAAATAATCCTAGTAATATAACATTTGATATCATATTCAGTCTGTTTAAAACAAACTGGTTTTGTCTTTTTTTATATCCGAAGATACTCACAAGGCTCAATGTAGCGGATAATCCGAATAAAATGGTGTAAAATGGACTTGCCATAAAAAAGAAGTCAGCACCATTACCATCTTGCCATAAAGGAAAGACGAAAGGAAGTATTCCCGAGAAAACCAGAGCCAAAAATAAATATACGGTTTGAATTCTTTGAATCACGTTTTTGATTTTTATGAGAACACAAAAATAGCATTTCTTTTTATAAAAAACCTATTGTTTGTTGGAATTAATTCGTAATATTGCACAAAAGAAGTCGTAAGTTCTTCATAATACGGCTTTTCAATGTAATAATATTCCAATCTGTTTTATACAATTACACATTTCAATTTATTTTTAATCAATAAACATATCTATGTTTGATATTTCTGAATTAAAAGAAATGAAGCTTCCTGAGCTTCAAGAAATTGCTAAAAATGCAAAAATTAATCGTTACCGTACCTTAAAAAAAGATGAATTGATTTATCAAATATTAGATCATCAGGCAGCGGATCCAGAATTGATTAAAACAGCAGCAAAAGAAGCGAAAATCGAAGAAGAAGTACAGGTTAAGAAACCTGCACCAAAGCAAAGAAAAGAGCCTGAAGCTACTGTTGATCCTGCAGAAAATAGCAAACGAAAAAGAATACCTACTCCAAAAAATAATGTTGAAGCTAAGGCTTCGGCACCTCAAAAAAATAGAGTTCCTTCTCCTCAAGTTTCAGATGAAACAAAAACCACTCAAGAACCTTCTGAAGTTATCGAAAATAAGCCAAAAGTAGTCACTCCAACGGCTAGTGAGGCGAGTACTAAAAAAGAATTTGAATCCAAGCAAAAGCGTCAGCGTGTGCGTAAAGAATCAAATAATAAGGTTGCTGTAGAGGCTAAAGCTGAAACAGAAGTTTTGATTAAAGAAAAAGAAACAGAGGGGCAAGTTGTGAATACTAAAACCGCACCTCAACCTAAAAAAACGAAATCAAATCAGGCTAATCAAGCTGTAAATACTCAAGGGCAGCAAACTTCTGGGAATGGGAACCAAAACAATTCGCATGCTCCTAAAAACAAGAAGAATAATTTTAGAGAAGCCGATTATGAGTTTGATGGAATTATAGAAAGTGAGGGGGTTCTTGAAATGATGCCTGATGGTTATGGTTTTTTAAGATCATCAGATTATAATTACCTTTCTTCTCCGGATGATATTTATTTATCTCAATCACAAATTAGATTATTTGGATTGAAAACGGGAGATACTGTAAAAGGTGTAGTACGACCTCCAAAAGAAGGAGAGAAATTCTTTCCTTTAGTTCGTGTGTCTAAAATCAACGGACATGATCCTCAAGTTGTACGTGACCGTGTTTCTTTTGAGCATTTGACACCTTTGTTTCCAGATGAGAAGTTCATTTTAGATGAAAAGAAAAGTACTGTTTCTACGCGTATTATGGATATGTTTGCTCCAATTGGAAAAGGACAGCGTGGAATGATAGTTGCGCAGCCAAAAACGGGTAAAACAATGCTTTTGAAAGACATTGCTAACGCTATTGCTGCAAATCATCCAGAAGTATATTTAATAGTATTATTGATTGATGAAAGACCGGAAGAGGTGACAGATATGCAACGAAGTGTTAATGCAGAGGTTATTGCTTCTACATTTGATGAGCCTGCAGAACGTCATGTGAAAGTTGCTAATATCGTTTTGGAAAAAGCAAAGCGTTTGGTAGAATGTGGGCATGATGTGGTTATTTTGTTAGACTCGATTACACGTTTAGCACGTGCTTATAATACAGTGCAGCCTGCTTCAGGTAAAGTTTTAAGTGGAGGTGTTGATGCTAATGCGCTTCAGAAGCCAAAGCGCTTCTTTGGTGCTGCTCGTAATATTGAAGGAGGAGGGTCATTAAGTATAATAGCTACTGCTCTAACAGATACGGGGTCGAAGATGGATGAGGTGATTTTTGAAGAGTTTAAAGGAACGGGGAATATGGAGTTACAATTGGATCGTAAGATTGCGAATAAGCGCATTTATCCTGCGATTGATTTAACATCATCAAGTACTCGTCGCGATGACTTGTTGCTTTCACCACCTGTTTTACAAAGTATGTGGGCTATTCGAAATTATATAGCAGATATGAATTCTGTTGAGGCAATGAATTCAATTATTAATAATATTCGTAAAACTGATAATAACGAAGAGTTTTTGCAAACTATGAATGATTAGTTTTATTTAAAAATAGAAAGCCCTGTAATTTTTTTTACAGGGCTTTTTTTGTTTGGAAAAGTTATTTTAAAAGGGAAGGATCAATTTGAACGCCTAAGCCTCTTGCTATCCCCATACCTAATTGAACATCTGCTCTAAACCAATGACAAAGTTGTCGGTTGATAATTTCATCTCGTTTAGGGCCTTCGATGCCGCTCATTGCATCTACAATATTTGAAATGGCATTTGTTTGCTCTTGAGGAGTAAGTATACGGAACAAATTACCTGGTTGTGTAAAGTGATCGTTTTCACCCTCTGCATTTCTATCGTATCTATCAGCAATTAAGCTATCCAATTCCCAAGCCGGTTCTTTGTAGCTGTCTGCTGTTTGGGTATTGTCAAAACTATTAGGGTAGTAGTTAGGGTTGCTTCCGCCGTTTCCATCTATGCGCATTTGACCATCGCGTTGGTAAGTGTTTGTAGCAAAAGGACAACGATTTACAGGGATTTGTTCATAGTTGGCTCCTAGACGGTAACGTTGTGCATCAGGATATGAAAGCAAGCGACCTTGTAGCATTTTGTCTGGTGAATATCCAATTCCATCTACTATGTGTGCAGGTGCAAATGCCGCTTGTTCAACATCTTGAAAATAGTTATTAGGGTTTTGATTTAATTCCATTGTTCCTACTTCTATAAGAGGAAAGTCTGCGTGTGGCCAAACTTTGGTTAAGTCAAATGGATTTATAGCATAGGTTTTAGATTCAGCTTCAGTCATAACCTGTATGTTTAAAATCCACTTTGGAAAGTTTTTATTCTCAATAGCTTCATATAAATCTCTTTGGGCAAAATCCATATCCTTTGCTCTCATTTCATTGGCTTCTGGACCAGTTAAGTTCTTGATTCCTTGAGCGGTTTTGAAATGAAATTTTACATAAAAACGTTCTTGATTATCGTTGATCATGGAATAGGTGTGACTTCCATATCCATTCATATGACGGTAGCCGTTTGGAGTTCCTCTGTCAGACATAAGAATCATTACTTGGTGTAAACTTTCTGGATTTAACGACCAGAAATCCCACATCATCGTTGCTGATTTCATATTGGTACGTGGATCTCTTTTTTGAGTATGTATAAAGTCACTGAATTTTTTCGGGTCTTTGATAAAAAATACTGGAGTGTTGTTTCCTACTAGATCCCAATTTCCGTCTTCGGTATAAAATTTAACTGCAAAACCTCTAGGATCACGTTCGCTGTCTGCGGATCCTTTTTCGCCACCTACTGTTGAAAAGCGTATAAAAAGAGGGGTTTGTTTTCCTATTTCATTGAAAAGTTTTGCTTTGGTATAAGCAGTAATATCATTTGTAACTGTAAAGGTTCCATAGGCTCCAGATCCTTTTGCATGGACAACTCTTTCAGGAATGCGTTCCCTGTTAAAGTGAGCCATTTTTTCGTGTAAAATGTAATCTTGTAATAGGATTGGACCTCTTGCTCCTACAGTAAGAGAATCTTCGTGATCTACGTAAGGTCTACCGGAAGCTGTTGTTAAGTTGTCTTTTTTCATAATTTCTGTTTTTAATTATTAATGTAAAAGTACATTTTAACTCATTGGTAAATAGAGTGTTTTGATATTTATAATTGATTTGATTATAAATTTAAACAATTGATTTTAATTATTTGATAGTTTTTTAATATGAATTTAAAAATTGTGTTTTGTAGTTTAAATATGAGTTAAAAAAGGGTAAATGTTGTTTTGTATGTGTATTTTAGCTAGAGGATTGTAAATTACAATGAATTACTGAAGGCTAAAATTTTAAAACAATTAAAAACTATGAAAAAATTAACTTTAATGTGCGCTTTTTTATTCTCTATGGGAGTAAGTAGTAAAGCAGATGCTTGTACACGTGTAGTGTATAAAGGGCCAAGTGATATGGTAATTACGGCTAGATCTATGGATTGGAAGGATGAGATTCAGGCGAATTTATGGGTTTTTCCAAAGGGAATGGAGCGCAGTGGTGAAGTTGGAAAGAATTCAGTCAAATGGAAGTCGAAGTACGGTAGTATTGTAGCGACAGCTTGGGATATTGCGACAGCGGATGGTATGAATGAGAAGGGGCTAGTTGCCAATATTTTGTGGCTGGTAGAGTCAGAATATGCAAAGTTTGACCCAACAGGCAAAGACAAAGGAATTACGATTTCGGCTTGGGCTCAATATATGTTGGATAATTTTGCTACAGTTGATGAGGCAGTTCAAGAAATGAGAAAAGAACCTTTTGTGGTTGTGTCGGATTACATTCCTGGAACTCAGAAGTTTTCTACATTGCATTTATCTTTGTCAGATGCGAAAGGTGATAATGCTATTTTGGAATATATAGGAGGTAAATTAGTGATTCATCATAATCCTTCATATACCGTAATGACAAATTCACCAGTTTTTGAGCAACAATTGGCTTTGAATCAATATTGGAAAGGGATACCAGGAACAATAATGCTTCCAGGAACAAATAGAGCTGCAGATCGTTTTGTTCGAGCTTCTTACTATATAGATGCTATTCCACAAACTACAGATAAGCGTATTGCGGTTGCAAGTGTTTTTAGCGTTATCAGAAATTGTTCTGTACCATTTGGGATTTCATCTGAAACTGAACCAAATATTTCCTCAACTCGTTGGCGTTCTGTAGCGGATCAAAAAGATAAAATTTATTTTTTCGAAACTGTTTTGACTCCAAATACTTTTTGGGTAGACTTAAAAGATTTTGATTTGAGTGCTAAAGGAAAGGTGATGAAACTTAGTTTGGACAATAATATTACTTACAACGGTAAGGCAAATCAATCGTTTAAAGAAGCGAAACCATTTCAATTTCTAGGAATTTAAAAATAAAGTAGCTGATCTGAATAATCAAAAAGCCTCATCTAATATTAGATGAGGCTTTTTGATTGTACACTTTGGTAATACTTGTGTTTAGCCGCGGCGAATATTGAAGTGTAATTTTAAAGTTATATTGTTCTTGAATCGATTTTTTATAGCAATTATTATATAAGTCTTTTGATTCTATGGCCTGTAGACGTGTAGAGAAAAAGGATGTTGTAAGGATTAGAAGCTTTTAGTATCTTGGAAGTTTAAATTTAAGTAGATGAAAACAGGAATAGAATTATCAGATTATAGGTTTTTTAAGCCTTTGCATATTAGATGGAATGATTTAGATCCTTTAGGGCACGTTAATAATGTTTTGTATATTGATTATTTTCAGATCGGTAGAGGTGATTATATGGCAGCGGCAAGTAAAACTTGGGATTGGTTTCAGCATATGTTTGTGATTGCTAATATACATTGTGATTATTGGAAGGAGATGCGTTTAGGAGTTAAAAAACCTCAAATAGGAGTTCGTGTTTCGAAGTTGGGAACTAAGAGTTTTGTAATTGATTATGTGATTGTCAGTGAAGGTGCAAATCGTGAAGGGATTATTCATGCTTCCGGACAAAGTACACAAGTAATGGTGGATCTAAAGGTAGGTAAATCAATTGATATTCCAGATTGGCTTCGAAATGAACTTCAGGATTATGAGCCTGCATTATAAAAACAAAAGCTTCGAAATGTCTCGAAGCTTTTATTTTTGGTTATAGTTTTTGGTTTTAATGGTAGTTCTCTTTCCAGTGGGCTATATCAGCCAGAATGCTTTCTCCTTTTATAGATGTTTCAGTGTCTATAGGAGCATTGTGTAAAGTGTGTCTTACTTTGTCTAATTGTAAACGAACCTCATTTTTATTTATGATTTTAACTACAATTGACTTGCTTGAATCTGTGAATTCTTGATATTTTCTACTATTCTTATTTTCTTTTAATGCTAAAAATATCGGTTCGGCATTCGGAGATAGCTTTAAGTCTTGCAAGTAAACAAGAGTAGCTTGTCCGTTTTTATAAGTGAAGTAATAGTTTTTGTACATAAAAGCTTTTCCTGAAAAAACAACAGTTTCGTTGCGATCCAAAGAATACGATGCTAAAGAGTCAGAACTCTTGCATCCAACTAAGGAAAGTAATACAAAACAGCTAATTGTTTTAAGGATATTCTTCATTTGTGATTTATTCAGGTGATAAAATAAATCAAATATATTTTAATATCCTAATATTTTTAAATAATTGTTTGTTTTTGATTCTAAAAGATGTTTAATTGTTAATTTAAACTTTGTAGCAAATCTTGACGTATGTTGATTTTGGATAGGATTTAACAAATATATCGCTACTTGTATGTTAGGAAGTTGAGCTAATAAGTTTTGTAGTGTATAAAAAAAGTGCTTTTGATTAATCAAAAGCACTTTTTTTAAGCTTCACAAAGCGTGTTTATTTGTTTCAAGGAGGCATTTTTTTGACCATCATAAGTCGCAATTAATAAGTTTGATGCGGGTTTGATAATACGTTGTTCTTGCCATAGATCCCAGTCGAAATGTATTGGGATGATAGCGAAACGATATTTGTGATGATTGAGTTTTAAATGTTCAATCCATTGGAATTTTTCTTGTTTATCTACTTCGATATCAAACAAGTTTTGTGGTTTTATCTTGCTATATGCATAGTAATCTGTAGCAAGTAATTCGATTAAAATTCGATCTTGATAGGTTTGTTTGCAATAATCGAAAATAGCCTGATAGGTTTGATTTAAAGTGTGTTTGTGGAAAATATATTTCGATTCAAACGCATGTCCGAGTCCCATTAAAAAATCAAAGATACTGTGGTTTTCTGCAATGTAGCGTAAAGCGTTACAAGCGCGTTTTTTGTTCCAATAAATTTCTAAGGCTTTTTCTAATAAAGTGACTTTATGAATGTCGGATGTGCTCATGAAATCACTTTTGATGATTTGATAAGGTGGTTCGGGATCAAAAACATAGCCGTAATTTTCATATTTTTCACGGACTGGTGTTCCTTTTAGAAATTTTAAAAAACCTAATTGTAGTTCTGGAGGATAGAGTTTAAAAGTTGCTTCGAAACTGTATTTTAGGTCATCTAGATATTCTAATGGTAGACCTACAATTAGATCTAGGTGCATTTCAATACGCTCCTCTAGTTGGTGAATAACTCGGCTCGTTTTTTCAAAATTTTGTTTTCGACTCACTTCCCGATTACTTTCTTGGTTTACGGTTTGAATGCCAATTTCAAAACGGAATAGGCCAGGAGGAACTTTTTCATTGATAAAAGATATGATGTCAGGATGAACGATATCGGCTGTGATTTCAAATTGAAAAATATTTTCTGGGCGATGATTATCTAAGATAAATTGAAATAACTCTAAAGTAAAGTCTTTCTTTACATTAAAGGTTCGGTCTAAAAATTTAATGGTTTTTCCGTGTTGCATTAAAAATAGTAAATTATCTTTAATTGTTTGCATTGGTAGGTAGCGCACTTTGTTGTCTAAGCTGGCTAAACAAAATTCACATTTATAAGGGCAACCACGACTCGTTTCGATATAGCAAACTTTATTCGCTAAATCTTCAACAGGATCATATTGATAAGGGTTTCTGTCAGCAAGTAATGAAATGTCAAATTGTACATTGCGTTTGTTGAATTGTACAAAGTCATCTTTTTTGTAAACAAGATTAGGCACCTCATTTATGTTTGGGTAATTTTTCACAAAGGCTTCAAAAGGAATTTCACCTTCTCCTATGATTAGATAGTCAATTTGTGGTTTAGCAATTACATCTTCCCATTCATAACTAACTTCGGGGCCGCCAAGTAAAATTTTTGTCTTCGGGTTTTGTAGTTTGATACGGTTGCAGACATCTAGTGTTTCTGTGATATTCCAAATGTAACAACTGAAGCAAACAATATCATAATTAGCGCAGTGTGCAGCTACTTCGTCCAGATCATTTTTTATCGTGAACTCGATCCATTCTAAATTGGCATTATCTTTATTAAGGTCATAAAGAATTCGGATAGCTAGGTTTAAGTGTATGTACTTAGCATTTAATGTGGTTAGCAGTATTTTAGGCATTCTTAGGCAGTATTATTTTAATACAAAGTAAGAACTTTTTTTGATAGAACAGAAAAATAAAATAAAAGAGAGAGGCGGTTCTTAGAAGTAGTTTTTCTTTAAAAAATATTAACAAGATTACAACGAATGTAGATGGAGGGTTCAAATCTTATTTTCTATATTTGTAATAACACAAATAAAAAAAATGGAATTAAAATTACATAGACCCATCTGCTTTTTTGATTTAGAAACAACAGGGGTAGACGTTGCACGAGATAGAATTGTAGAAATAGCTATTTTGAAAGTATTTCCGAACGGAAATAAAGAAAGTAAAACTTGGTTAGTTAATCCAGGTCGACCAATTCCTCCTCAATCTTCAGCTATTCATGGAATAACGGATGAAAAAGTAGCTAATGAGCCTAAGTTTGAAGAATTAGCACCGATTGTGTACAACATGATTAAAGATTCAGATTTAGCAGGGTTTAATTCTGATCGATTTGATATTCCTCTTTTGGCGGAAGAGCTTTTACGGGCAGGTGTTGATTTTGAAATGGGGAATAGGGTGTCGGTTGATGTTCAAACTATTTTTCATAAAAAAGAAGAACGTACTTTAAGTGCGGCTTATCGTTTCTATTGTAATGAAACCTTAGAAAATGCGCATTCCGCAGCTGCTGATACGGATGCTACTTATGAAATTTTAAAGGCGCAATTAGATCGATATAAAGATCTTGAGAATGATATGAAAACTTTGTCAGAATTTACAACCCGAAAAAAATCTGTTGATTTTGCTGGGTTTATTGCGTTAAATGAAGAAGGTAAAGAGATATTTACATTTGGAAAACACAAAGGAGCTTTGGTTGATGAGGTTCTAGATAAAGAGCCAGGGTACTTTGGATGGATCCAAAATGCAGATTTTCCTCTTTATACTAAAAAAGTGCTAACAGCGATTAAGCTTAGAAAATTAAATAATAAATTCTAATATATAGATTTTTTGTTTTATCTAAGTGAATGAAAATATAAAAACCTAAGTCCCAATGCGTCTATGAAAATTATTTGTATAGGAAGAAATTATGTTGAGCATATTGCAGAACTTGCAAATGAACGACCAGATGAGCCTGTTTTGTTTTTAAAACCTGATACGGCTATAGTATTAAAAGGATTTCCTTTTGTTATTCCTGAATTTACGAACGAAGTTCACTATGAAACTGAGGTTGTTGTTAAAATTAATAAAGTTGGTAAATATATAGAGCCTAAGTTTGCTCATAAATATTATGATGAAATTAGTTTGGGGATTGACTTTACAGCTCGAGATCTACAGCAGAAATTAAAAGAAAAAGGATTGCCATGGGAAAAAGCTAAAGGATTTGATAATTCCGCTGTTGTGGGAACTTTTTTTTCTAAAACCGAGCTGGCTGATCTCAATGATATTTCATTTAAAATGAGTCAAAACGGAACTGTTGTTCAGGAAGACTCAACTACGAAAATGATTTGGAAAATTGACGAATTGATTGCGTATGTGTCAAAATATTTTACGTTAAAAACAGGTGATTTAATTTTTACTGGTACACCTGCAGGGGTTGGTAAAGTAAATCCTGGAGATGTTTTAGAGGGGTATATAGAAGATCGGAAGCTATTTGGTATTCAGGTGAAATAATAAAATAAAGCAAGGTTATGGCGTTGTATTATGATTTAGGACCTCTTTATGAAACATATAAGGAAGATGAGGCTTATGCAAATGAGCATTTAGCTGTTTTTTGTAAAAAAGGAAGGAAAGTTTTAAAAAAGGTTAAGTTAGGAATTGATGACAAGAAGTACTTGGAAGTACAACGTCAATTGGTTGTGATTAAGCCTTATCTTGAGTTTTTAGGAATGGACTTAGCTTTAGAAGAACTTGATTTGATAATGGATTGGACTATTCGTGAGGGAAAAACGAAGGAGGTTAAAGAGATTTATAAAGTTTTTCGAGTGCATATGAAAAATGCAATAAAGGAATTGCAAAAAGATTTTGATATTGTATTGTCATGAAGGCTTCTATAATAACAATTGGTGATGAGCTTTTAATTGGACAAGTAGTAGATACTAATGCTGTTTATTTAGCAAAAGAATTAGATGTTTTAGGATTTGAAATATCGGAGATTCATACAATTTCAGATACCTCTAAGGCGATAACCAAATCTTTGGAAATGCAAGTCGATTTAGTTGATTTAGTAGTTTTGACAGGTGGTTTGGGGCCAACAAAAGATGATGTAACTAAAAAGGTTTTTTGTGATTTTTTTGGAGATTATTTAATTGAATTTCCAGATGTTTTGATGCATGTAAAAAAACTTTTAGAAGCTTTTTATAAACGACCATTATCTGAGGTTAATAAAAAACAAGCGTGGTTGCCTTCAAAAGCAGAAGTGTTGTTTAATCGTGTTGGTACAGCTTCAGGAATGCTAATGAAATCAGGAAACACTATTTTTGTTTCCCTGCCAGGAGTTCCTTTTGAAATGAAAACAATTTTTCAAGAACAATTAGTTCCATATCTTCATAATATTTTTCCTAAAAATTATAATTTACATAGAACAATTATAACTTATGGAATAGGAGAAAGTTTACTTGCCGAATTTTTAGAAGAATGGGAAACTAATTTAGAAGAAGGTTTTTCGTTGGCATATTTGCCTAGTCCTGGGTATGTTAGAATGCGTTTATCTGCAAAGGGAGCGACGCTTAGTATTCTCGAAATGAAAATTCAAGAGTATCTAGAACTGCTGCCAAAATCTGTTTTGGAGTACATTGTGAGCTACGAAGATGAAGGATTAGAAAAAATTATTGCAAAAAAGCTTGAAAATCACAAAAAAACGATTTCCTTTGCAGAAAGTTGTACAGGTGGGAATTTAGCACAATTATTTGCTGCTATTCCAGGAGCATCGGCTTATTTTAGAGGGGGTATAGTTACGTATGCTACCGAAACAAAAGTAGATGTTTTAGGAGTTTCTAAAAGTACAATTGAAAAGCAAAGTGTCGTAAGTGAAGCTGTAGCGGTAGAAATGGCTACTAACGCAAAAAAAATGTTTAAATCGGATTATGCTGTTGCAACAACCGGAAATGCGGGACCTACAAAAGGAGATTCTGCAGAAGATGTTGGAACTGTTTTTATTGGAATTGCAACTCCAGAAGGGGTGTTTGCCCAAAGGTATAACTTTGGTCAACCTCGCGAAAAGGTAGTGCAAGCAACGGTATCTAAAGGCTTAAGTCTGATTTATAAGGAAATATTGAAAAAATAAATAAAAACATTTTGTTTAATAGTTTTCTTTTTCGTTACTTTGCACCCTGATTTTGAATAATGAAATAAAAGATAAGAAATAATGTCAAGAGTTTGTGAAATTACTGGAAAACGCGCAATGGTTGGAAACAACGTTTCTCACGCGATGAATAAAACTAAGAGAAAGTTTTCTGTGAACTTAGTTAAAAAACGTTTCTACATTGCTGAAGAGGACAGATGGGTAACATTAAAAATATCTACATCTGCATTGAAAACAATTAATAAAAAAGGAATTACTGCTGTATTGAAAGATGCAAAAGTAAAAGGGTTAGTGAAATAATTCTACCGCAAAAAATAGATCACAATGGCAAAGAAAGGTAACAGAATACAAGTAATCTTAGAATGTACAGAGCATAAAGCTTCTGGATTACCAGGAACTTCAAGATACATCACAACTAAGAACAAGAAAAATACTCCAGATAGATTGGAAATTAAAAAATTCAACCCTATCATGAAGAAAGTAACTATTCATAAAGAAATTAAATAATAAGTAGTCATGGCAAAGAAATCCGTAGCAGCTTTGAGAACTTCATCTAAGAAGTTGGTGAAAGCAATCAAAATGGTTAAATCTCCAAAAACGGGTGCTTATACTTTCCAAGAAAGCGTAATGGCTCCTGAATTTGCAGATGATTTTTTCAATAAGAAATAATTACCATCTTAAAAGAATTTTAAAAGCTATCCTAATTTTAGGATAGCTTTTTTTATTTATAAGAATTCTGTTGTTTTCAGATGCTTTTGTTTCTAAGGAATAAGTGAGAATTCAGTTTATTACCTATCTTTGTGTTTCTAATACCAGGTATATTATGAGTTTTTTTAAAAAGTTGTTTTCTTCTGAAAAGAAAGAAACATTAGATAAAGGTTTGGAAAAATCGAAGACATCTTTTTTCTCGAAATTGACTAAAGCTGTTGCAGGAAAGTCAAAAGTAGATGATGAGGTCTTGGATAATTTAGAAGAGATTTTGGTGTCATCCGACGTAGGTGTTAATACTACTTTGAAGATTATTGATCGAATCGAAGAACGTGTTGCTAAAGATAAATATGTTGGGACTGATGAATTGAATCAGATTTTACGTGATGAAATTGCAGGACTTCTGTCTGAAACTAAATCAGGAGAATCTACAGAATTTGATATCCCTAAAGATAAAAAACCATACGTACTGATGGTTGTAGGGGTTAATGGCGTAGGGAAAACTACAACGATTGGAAAATTGGCGTATCAGTTTAAAAAAGCAGGATATAAGGTTGTTTTGGGTGCGGCTGATACATTTCGTGCCGCGGCAATTGATCAACTTCAGGTTTGGGCTGATCGCGTAGGAGTGCCGATTGTAAAACAACAAATGGGGAGTGATCCTGCTTCTGTAGCATTCGATACTTTACAGTCAGCGGTAACCCAAGATGCGGATATCGTAATTATAGATACGGCTGGGCGTTTACATAATAAAATCAACTTGATGAATGAGTTGTCAAAAGTAAAGCGTGTTATGCAAAAAGTTATTGTAGATGCTCCACATGATGTGTTGTTGGTATTAGATGGATCAACAGGACAAAATGCTTTTGAACAAGCTAAACAATTCACAGCAGCTACGGAAGTTACTAGTTTAGCTGTAACGAAACTTGATGGGACTGCTAAAGGAGGAGTTGTTATTGGTATTTCTGATCAATTTCAAATTCCTGTGAAATATATAGGTGTTGGTGAAGGTATTGAAGATTTGCAAGTGTTTAATAAATACGAATTTGTAGATTCTTTTTTTAAATAAATGATGATGAATAAACTAACATATTTAGTACTCTCTTTCTTTTTTGTTCTATTTTCTTGTCAAGAAAAAGTGTCAGAAAAAGAATTGCATAACTTAAATGGTTATTGGGAGATTGAAAAGGCTGAAATGCCAGATGGAGAAGTTAAAGAATATAGTATTAATAGTTCGATTGATTATTTTCAATTTAAAGATGATTCAGGATTTAGACAAAAGGTTTTACCTCAGTTTGATGGTGAGTTTTTGACCAATGAAGTTCAGGAAGCTTTTGAAGTGTCTTTTGAGGATAAAAAGGTTTGGATTTCTTATCATACCGAATTTGCCGATTGGAAAGAAGAGGTATTGGTTGTAAAGCCAAATCGTCTTGTGGTAAAGAATGAGCATGATATTAAATATTATTACAAGAGACCGGTACCTTTTAGTAAAAAATAATGGAGAAGAAATTTAGTGCGCATAAGAGATTGCGTGAAGGGAATAGTATTCAAGATGTTTTAAAGGTTTTTATTGAAGGAAATAAACTTGGAGCAGGGATTGATAATTTAGATGTTAAATCGGCTTGGGTACGATTATTAGGGCCGGGTATAGAAAGTTATACTGTGGATGTGTTTTTAAAAAGAGAGACGCTTTATGTTGCGCTTTCTTCGCCTATTGTACGGGAAGAGTTGAGTTATGGAAAGGAAAAGATAATTAGGATGATTAATGAGGATCTTAAAAAAGAAGTAATTAAGGATCTTATATTGAGATAATACTAAAAAAAACTCCCATTTTGGGAGTTTTTTTATTGTAAATATTTTTTGATGATTGATTGCTGGTGTATTTAATGAGTTCAATGATTAATTAAAGTTCGAAACGTTTGTCAATTTGTTTAACAATAATTTCAGCTAATAATTTTTTAGCTCTCATAATTTTAACCTTAACGTTGTTTAAAGGTTCTTGGAGTGTTTCGGAAATTTCATTGTATGTCATATCTTGAAAATACCTCATTTGAATAACTTCTTGGTAATGAGGTTTTAAAAGTTTTACGTGTGCTTCAAAAATTTCTAACTTTTGTTTTTGAATCAATTCGTCTTCAATTGAGGGAGTGTCGTCAATTACATTTCGATATGAAGATTGGTTTTCGTCATCTATAGAGGAAAGTGGATTGTTTTTTCGTCTACGTATTAAATCGATATGTACATTTTTGGCAATGGTCAGTAACCAAGTGTTGAAAGCAAAGGTGTCTTTGTAGCTGTTAATTGCGCTAAATGCCTTTGAAAATGTTTCGATCGTAATGTCTTCTGCGTCGGTTTCGTTTTCTGTACGCTTTAAAATAAAGTGATAGACTTCACTCCAATAATGATTGAGAAGGTATGTGAAGGCCGCTTGGTCTCCTTTTTTTGCGGAAGCTATATTTTTGTCTAAAAGAGGGTTCAATGTTATTTTCTGCTTATTTTGTTTTTAATAGAAATAAAGGAAACCATAAAAGAATGCATAAATTCTAAAATGCAAAACCAATAGATTAAATCTTTCTCGTCAAAGCGTTTGAAAATTTTGTATGTATATATACCAACAATTAGGCTTCGTACTACAAACAAGATAAGTACTATTTCCCATTGATACAAGAAGCTTAATAGAATTGTTAGTAAAATGAAATAGAGGCTTCGTGTGTATGTATATAAGTACACTTTTAACTTGTCAATAAGTTTTAAGTTAGAAAATAATACGATGTGTTCTTTTAGGCTATTTTTCCATTTCTTGTAAGAAGGTGTTATTTTTTCTGTTGTAAAGCTAGTATTGTTTGTAGAAATAGCTACGTTAGTTCGGGTTGAAATTTCATTTATGAAATAAAAGTCTTCGCCATGACTTTTTTGCATTTGATGGATGTAGCCATTTGCTTTGAAAAATTCCTCTTTTTTATAAGCTAAGTTTTTGTTGTTTCCAAAAAGTGGTTTGTTGATTTTTGCCCAAGCAAAATTATATGAAGTGCTAAAAATATTTTGGAAACGCATTAATTTATTCCAGAATGATTTTCTTACAACCTCTAAATGCGTGTGGCCTAAAACAATGTTTTTTTTGGAAGAAAATTCGCGCATCATATTTTCTATCCACAAAGCAGAGTCAGGTAGTGCTGTAGGTTCTGCAAAAAGTAAATAGTCGAACTTGGCAACTTTAATACCTAAAGTTAATGCATATCGCTTGTTGCCCCAAAAAGCTTCGTTATTTTCAACATTAACAACTTTTGTATTCGGGTTATTAAGCGCAAAACTTTCAATAATTTCTAAACTTGAATCATAAGAGGCATTGTTTATCAAAACAATTTGAAAATTTGAGTATGCTTGCTTTTTTAAAGCTGTTAAAAACGAGGGTAATTCTGCTTCATTATTTTCTATATATACAATGACTGAAACAGGAAGTGAATTACTTGTGGGTTTTTGTTTTTTTTCATAAACTACTTTCCCAAGAATAAGAATATGATATAAAATATGTAGAATAACGATTGCTACAAATGTGTAGAATAGTATAGAAAATATCGCTGCCATTACCAATTAATAAGGGCAGCAAATGTACGATTAAGTAAGTGAAAATACTATAAATGTTAAAATATATTTACTTCGGCTTCTATGTGTATTTTAAATAGATCGTAAACGTCTTTTTGTATTGTTTGGGCTAGCTTTAATATGTGTTTTCCCTCGGCTTTTCCATAGTTAACTAGAACTAATGCTTGTTTATCATGAACACCTGCATCTCCGTATCTAGTACCTTTATATCCTGTTTTTTCGATTAGCCATCCCGCTGGGATTTTATAGTTATTGCTGTCGACTTCGTAAAAAGGAATGTCGGGATAGATGTTTTGTATTGAGTCAAAAAACTGTTTTGAAACTACAGGGTTTTTGAAAAAGCTTCCGCTGTTTCCGATTTCTTTAGGATTGGGTAATTTGCTGTTTCTAATTGAAATAACGGCTTTACTAATATCTTGTATGGTAGGTGTAGTGATCTTTTTATTTTCAAGAGCAGCTTGAATAGCTCCATAAGATGTTTTTAGAACATGATTTTTCTTGGTAAGTTTGAAGGTAACCGAAGTGATTATGAATTGATTTTTAAGGTCTTTTTTAAAAATACTTTCTCTATAGTCAAAGTGACAATCATTATTCGTGAAGGTTTTTTCAATTTGAGTACTCATCTCTAGTCCTATACAAGAGTCCATTGTGTCTTTGATTTCTACTCCATAAGCACCAATGTTTTGAATAGGGGTAGTTCCTACATTTCCTGGTATTAATGATAAGTTTTCAAGACCTCCATAATTCTTTTTCATTGTCCATTGTACAAATTCGTGCCAGTTTTCTCCAGCTTGAGCCTCAATCCATGCGAAATCCTCATCTTCTTTTAAGATTTTAATTCCTTTTAGGTTGATTTTAACGACAACTAAATTTATATTTTCTGTCAATAACATATTGCTTCCACCTCCTAGAATAAAAAGATTATCTGGGCGATTCATTTTACATAATTGTTTTAAATCTGAAAGTGTACTTACTTCTACAAAGTGTTTTGCATTCACATCTATACCAAAAGTATTGTGCGGTTTTAGCGATACGTTAGATTGAATTTTCATGATGGAGAATGGTTAAGTGTATTACAAAAGTAAAGAAACTATTTATTTTAAAAGCTATCCGATTCGATCTTAAATATGTCGTAATCCTGATTAATACTTTTTAAGAGTGCTTCAGTTCGGTCAGCGTGAGTGTCGGAGATGAAAAGTTGTCCAAAAGTATCTTCTTGTACAAGTTCTATGATTTTTCTAACGCGTTCCGCATCTAATTTATCAAATACATCATCGAATAAAAGAATAGGGGCTATTCCTTTTTGCTTTTTTAAGAATTCGAATTGAGCTAGTTTTAACGCAATTAGTAATGATTTTTGTTGCCCTTGTGATCCGAATTTTTTTATCGGGTGTTCTTCTAATTCAAAAGTTAAATCATCTTTATGGATTCCAACACTAGTATATTGAAGAGCTCTATCTTTTTTTAGGTTTTCTTCGAATAAATGTAATAAATCTCCTTGATAAAGCTGACTCTCGTAGCGTATTTGAATTTGATCTTTCTCTGACGTAATCAATTGATGGTAATGATTGAATACAGGAAGAAAGTCGTTTATAAAAGATTTCCTTTGTTCAAATATTGGAAGTGCTAAGTCTGCTAGCTGTTCGTTGTAAACAGAAAGTGTAGTAGCATCAAAAGTGTGATTTAAGGCAAAATATTTTAAAAGTGAATTGCGTTGCGATAGTAATTTTTGATACTGAATTAGTTTTTGTAAATAGCTTGAATCTAATTGTGAGATTACACTGTCGATGAATTTTCGACGAGTTTCGCTACCTTCTGTGATTAAGTCTGCGTCAGATGGTGAAATTATTACCAATGGTATGAACCCAAAATGATCTGAAAAACGCTCATAGAGTTTCGCATTGCGTTTCAATATTTTTTTCTGTCCTCGTTTTAAGCTACAAACAATATGTTCTTCTTTTTGATCTTTATCAAAAGTGCCATCTATGACAAAAAAATCTGTTCCGTGCTGAATGTTTTGACTAGCAATCGGGTTGAAATAACTTTTGCCATAAGCTAAGTAATAGATAGAATCTAAAATATTGGTTTTTCCAATGCCGTTACTTCCAACAAAACAGTTGATTTTTTTGCTGAAAACGAAAGATTTATCCGAGATGTTTTTGAAATTTAGGAGACTTAACTTTTTTAAATACACAGAGAAAGTAAACTTTTAGAGATTTCTAAGTAAGGTTTTTGAATTTTGGTGCAAATTATCAAAAATATTGATAAGAAGCACTTTTAAATTACAATAAAAATCCTATTTTTGCCACTCATTAAACTTTCAATGTATGGCAACTTATAATAAAAGAGGTTATAAAGCTCCAAAACCTAAAGAGGAAAAAGAAGAAAACGAATTTGATCAATATAGTGAGGTAAATGCAGATAATAGTGCTACAGCCGAAGTTTTTGATTCTTTAGATAAAGGTGCTTCAAAAATGGAAGGTTGGGTTGCTCAAAACCAAAAATATATTTTTGGAATTGTAGGAGCAATTGCTTTGATAACTGTTGGGTATATGGGATATCAAAAATTTGTTGTTGAGCCTAAAAACGAGGACGCAGCAAATGAAATGTTCCAAGCTCAAAATTACTTTACAGAAGCTACAACGAATGCAACATTAAGCGATTCTTTATATAATCTTTCTTTAAATGGGGGAGAAGGTAAGCTAGGTTTTTTAGGAATTATAGAAAGCTACTCTGGAACTCAATCTGCTAATTTAGCACATTATTATGCGGGAATGGCGTATTTGAATCTAGGTAAAAACAAAGAGGCAATCGAAAATTTAGAGAAATTTAAATCAAACGATATTCTGTTGAGTGCAATGGCTTTAGGTGGGATTGGTGATGCTTTTTCTGAATTAGATCAAAAACAAGACGCTTTTGAGTATTACAAGAAAGCTGCTAATAGCACTAAAAATGATTTTACAACTCCGAGATATTTAAATAAAGCTGGAGCAATGGCTTTAGATTTAGGTAAAAAAGACGAGGCTTTAAAATTATTTAATGAAATTAAAAATAATTATCAGGGATCTTCAGAAGCAAATTCTGTTGATATGATGATTGGATTGGCACAATAAAATTCAATACTATGGCTACTGAAAACAAAAACCTTTCTGAATACGATAAATCTACTTTGCCTGATGCAAAAGATTTTAAAATAGGTATTGTAGTTTCTGAATGGAATGATGTAATCACGAATGGATTATATCGTGGTGCTGAAACTGCTTTGTTGGACTGTGGAATGCAATCGGAGAACATTGTCCGATGGAATGTACCTGGTAGCTTCGAGTTAATTTTCGGAGCAAAAAAAATGATGGATACTTTTGAAGATATGGATGCCGTAATTGTTATGGGCTGTGTTATTAAAGGTGAAACGATGCATTTTGATTTTGTATGTGAAGGAGTAACACAAGGGGTTAAAGACTTAAACTTAATGTATGAAATTCCAGTTATCTTTTGTGTGCTAACGGATAATAATGAACAACAATCTTTGGATAGAAGTGGAGGTAAGCATGGTAATAAAGGTACTGAAGCTGCTGTAGCTGCTCTTAAAATGATTGAATTGAATAGAAAGTATTAAAAAAGTGATTAAGACATTTTTAAAACCTGTAAATTTTTTACAGGTTTTTTTATTTTTAGAATAAATTACAAAATCCGAGTTCGTAAAGCCGGGATTAATTCTTTAAATTTGTCTTTTTGTGACTTTAAAAATAGGTAATAGTCTTAATAGATGTCAAATGTAATCCGATTACTTCCAGATCATGTGGCAAATCAAATTGCAGCTGGAGAAGTGGTACAACGTCCTGCTTCTGTAGTTAAAGAATTGATTGAAAATGCAGTCGATGCTGGAGCAACCGAAATCAAATTAATTGTAAAAGAAGCTGGTAAAACCCTTATTCAAGTTATTGATAACGGAAAGGGAATGAGTGAAACCGATGCGAGAATGGCTTTTGAACGCCATGCAACATCGAAGATTACTATGGCTGAAGATTTATTTGCCTTACAAACAAAAGGTTTTAGAGGTGAAGCACTTGCTTCCATAGCTGCGATTGCTCATGTTGAATTAAAAACGTGTCCGCAAGAAGCAGAATTGGGTACGCACCTTGTTATTGAAGGAAGTAAAATTAGCTCTCAAGAAATAGCAGTTGTACCGAAGGGTACATCTTTTTCTGTAAAAAATTTATTTTTTAATATTCCTGCTCGTAGAAATTTCTTAAAATCAGATACTGTCGAGTTCCGGCATGTTGTTGATGAATTTGAACGTGTAGCTTTGGCTCATAATGACATCCATTTTATTTTGATCCACAATGGAAGCGAGATGTTTAATTTACCCGCATCTAATCTTAGACAGCGTATCGTAAATGTTTTTGGAGGTAAAACGAATGAGAAATTAGTTCCAGTTCAGGAAAAAACAGAAATATTAGGGATTCAGGGATTTGTAGGAAAGCCTGAATTTGCCAAAAAAAGTCGGGGCGAACAATTCTTTTTTGTAAATGATCGTTTTATTAAAAGCGCTTATTTACATCATGCTGTTATTGCTGCTTTTGAGGGATTGTTAAAAGAAGGTACGCATCCGAGTTATTTTCTATATTTGTCTTTGCCTGCAAATGCAATAGATATTAATATACATCCAACAAAAACAGAAGTTAAGTTTGATGATGAGCAGGCTTTATATGCTATTTTACGTTCTGCAATTAAACATAGTTTGGGGCAGTTTAATGTGGCTCCTATATTAGATTTTCAAAGAGATTCTTCAATGGATACTCCTTATGAATTTCAAGATAAAGATGCTGAAACGCCAACTATAAAAATAGACGCTAATTTTAATCCTTTCGAAGCGAGTTCAAATCGCGTTGAAAAGGAATATAATCCTTTTGAGACTAACGCAGCTACTTATGTTTCAGGTAGTGCTCGTAAAAGTGATTTTTCATCGCGTAGATCCGAAAATAACCTAGGACCTAAACGGGAGGCTATAGAGGGAATGGAAAACTTGTATGAAGGATTGAGATCTTCGGCTAATGAGTTAGATGTTTCTGGCATTAAGCTTGAAGAAGAATTAAAAGTGTCTACTTTATTTGAAGGATTTAAAGAAGAAAGTACGCATAGTAAATCATTTCAAATTCACAGGAAGTACATTGTTAGTCCAATTAAATCTGGAATGGTAATTATTGACCAAGGACGTGCGCATCAGAGAATTTTATATGAGAAGTTTCTAGAAAACATATCAATTCAACAGGCGGCTAGTCAGCAATTATTGTTTCCTCTTACGCTTTATTATACAAGTTATGAAATTGAACTGCTGAAAGGATTAGAGACAACATTAAAACAAACAGGATTTGACTTCGAGTCGATAGAAAAAGATCGCGTAGTCCTTTCTGGTTTGCCAGTTCATGTTGTTGAAAGTGAGGCTTCAATTGTGTTGGAGGAATTATTGACAGATTTGCAATCTAGTTTTCCAGAAGCAAGTTTTAGTCAAAATGATAGAATAGCTAAATCTTTAGCGCATAGTTTAGCTGTTAAAACGGGAACAATTTTAAATGAAGAAGAACAAGAGAATATGGTGAATTCACTTTTTGCCTGTAGAGAGCCAGGTGTTTCTCCTTTTTCAAAACCTACATTCATAACAATGCGTGTAGAAGATATAGAAAAAAAATTCACATTATGATGAGAATAACAGATACAGTAAAGCATTTAATCATAGTAAATTTAATATTCTTTGTAGCAAGTTACTTAATGCCTGCTGTCCAAGGAATTTTTGCTATGTATTATGTAGAAAGCCCTAATTTTTATGTTTGGCAACCTTTGACTCATATGTTTATGCACGGTGGGTTAATGCACATCTTCTTTAATATGTTTGCTTTGTTTTCTTTTGGGAGTACATTGGAATCTTTTTGGGGTGGAAAAAAGTTTATAGTATTTTACCTGCTTTGTGGTTTTGGAGCTGCAATTTTGCATACAGGGGTAAATTTTATTGCTATTAATGACTTAGTTTCAACTTTAGGTGCACATGGGTTTGCTAGACAAGAGGTTTTAGATACGATTTATAGTAATACTAATAGGTTTTCATATAACTCTGCTTGGTTAAATTACGTTAGTCAAGAACAATTAGTCAATGCGGCAAGTGCATTTAATACTCCAGTTGTAGGAGCTTCTGGAGCTATTTATGGTTTATTGGTAGCTTTTGCATTTATGTTCCCTAATGCAGAGTTGATGATGATGTTTATTCCTGTGCCTATTAAAGCTAAATACTTTGTGCCTGGAATTTTGTTATTGGATTTATACGGAGGTGTAAGTGGAGGATATAGTTTATTTGGGGGAAGTTCCGGAATTGCACATTTTGCTCATATTGGAGGTGCATTAATGGGATACCTATTGATGATTTATTGGAAAAGAAATCAGTTTAAAAGTAATAGGTGGGATTCATAACTATGAAGATTTGGGATGATTTAAAACAACAATACCTTTTTGGTGGTGTGGTTCAGAAATTGATTTTCTGGAATATTGGACTTTCTATGTTGTTCTTTATTCTCGAAGGGATTTTTCCAACTATTTATCAAGTATTCCTGCCTTGGGTGGGATTGTCTTCTGATATCACAAGTTTGATTTATCGTCCTTGGACTTTGATATCTTATGCGTTTATACACGCAGGTATCATACATCTTTTATTCAATGTTTTGGTATTGCATTTTGTAGGGCGTTTGTTCACAACTTATTTTACCCAAAAACAATTTCTTACGGTTTATTTCTTTGGAGCTTTAATCGGAGGTCTTTTTTTTGCTTTTGGAGGTCTTTTTCTTGAAATAGGTACTTTATTAGTGGGGGCGTCTGCTGCAACTATAGCACCTTTGATAGCTTTAGCAGTTTATGCACCTTATGTTCAAATACGTTTAGCGTTAATCGGTAATGTTAAAGTATGGCACATTGCTGTATTCTTATTGGTTTTGGATATAATCCAATTGTCTGCGAGCAATACTGGTGGCCATTTATCTCATTTCGGGGGAGCATTCTCTGGATTTTTATACATTAAGTTATTACAATCAGGACTTGATTTATCAAATGTAATCGATAGCGTATTCGATTTTTTTAAAAGGAATTCACAGAAAAAGGAGAAAACACCTTTTAAAAAAGTTTATGTAACTAAGAAAAACAAGGACGAGAAAAGTAAACCTCGTAGATTGATAAAAACAGAAAGTCAAGCCAAAATTGACGAGATACTTGAGAAGATAAGTAAGTCGGGCTACGAAAGCTTAACAAAAGAGGAGAAAGATTTTCTTTTTCACGCAGGAAAATAAAGAATTATGAAAAGCCTATCTTGGATTAATAGAATTATTTATACAATTAATATTATAGTAGCTTTTTTTACGCTAGTAGGATATTTTTTGCCATTTTTAGCCCCAAAATTATTTCCTTTTTTATCAGTTGTTACCTTGGTATTACCTTCTTTATTGTTGGTTAATATTTTGTTTTTAGTTTATTGGCTTTTACAATTTAAGAAACAAGTATTACTCTCTTTTATAGTTCTAATCTCAGGAATTACTTTTCTTACAAAGTTTTATAAGTTTTCTGGAAAAGATTTTGAAAAAGAAGAAAAAGATTTTGTTTTGATGACTTATAATGTGCGTTTATTCAATCTATTTGAATGGATTCCAGACTCAAATGTGCCTGAGAAAATTAAAGAATTTATCGATTTACAAGACCCAGATGTTTTGTGTCTTCAAGAGTATTCTAAGAATACTAAATTGACATTTCCACAATATAAGTACAAGTATGTTACTTCTCACGGAAAGCAAATTAAAACAGGTCAGGCTATTTATTCTAAATTTAGAATTATTGATAAAGGGGAAATAAACCTACCTAATTCAAACAATAATGTGGTGTATGCTGATTTATTGAAAGGTAAAGACACTATTCGAGTATACAGTATGCATTTGCAATCTGTAAATATAAGTCCTGATATTCACGAAAAAATAGATGAAGCTAAGTCAAAAAAAATATTGAATAGATTGAGCAAAGCATTTCGCGAGCAACAGCTTCAATCTGAATTGATTCAGTCTCATATGGGCGATGCTTCTTATTCTAAAATTATTTGTGGAGATATGAATAATAGTGCTTTTTCTTATGTTTATAGAAATATTAGAGGAGATTTAAAAGATGCTTTTATAGAGGCAGGAAAAGGCTTTGGTGCTACTTATCACTTTCCGTATTATCCTGCTAGAATTGACTATGTTTTTGTAGATGAGCGTATGGAGGTACGTTCTTTTAAAACACATTCTGATTTTATCAACTCCGATCATTATCCAATTGTAACTCGCTTGCGTTTAGAAACTTCGGATCCTAAAGGTAAATAATTCATTTATTTCATCTTGATTAATCGTGTTGAATTGGTTAAAGGAATTGAGAAGTTTTTTTTCTTTTAAGTTCAAAATCACGTAGATGCTAGACTCAACTCCAAAAAGAATTTGTATAAAAAAAAATCTTTTTGAAGCTTTTATTTATAAGTTTTACTTGTTTCAATTATGCTTGAATAAATAATATTCTTGTTTTTTTTGATTTTTATAGTAAAAAAATCCGTTTTTCATTCGTGTTTTGTTCGAGTCTCCTTCGAGTCTCCTTCGGAAAAAGAGGCTTTATCCCAATGAATCTCGGAGATGATCCGAACATGATTCGAAGAAGTGTATAAACAGATTTAAAAAAAAATCATATAGCGCTGATTTATAGATTATTGTGTTTTGTAAAAAAGTCAAAAGTGTGTAAAAACACCAAATTAGGATAGATTGACTTTTAATTGTTTAGAATTGCGTAACTTAAGAAACTTATAGCTCGACTTGAGGCAATTATTGAAAAGTATATAGGTAATTGCTGACTATGAAAAGTGAGGGTTTAGTCTAAAATGTCTTTTAGAAATAGGTTATACAAATATGTGTCTCTAATAAATATAGTTTTAATTTTTAAAACAAGTCCTTTGTTTTTCTTAAACATATTCATCCTGATTTCTTATTAATATTTATTTGTAAATCAAATGAACTCTCTTATTTTTACGTAAACCAAAAAAACGAATTATGAAATTTGAGAATACATTGGCTTTTGCTCAAGATATGGATAATAAGGATGTTTTGGCATCCTATCGCTCTGCTTTTAATTTTCCTAAAGTAAACGGAGAGCAGGTTATTTATTTTACAGGTAACTCTTTAGGACTTCAGCCTAAGAGTGCGGTAAATTATGTTAATGAGGTTATGGAGGATTGGGCAAAGTTAGCTGTAGAAGGACATTTTTATGCGGATAAGCCATGGTGGGATTATCACGAGCGATTTAATGAACCTCTCAGTAAAATAGTTGGTGCAAAGCCTATGGAAGTTACTGTAATGAATACATTAACTGTGAATTTGCACTTATTGATGGCCTCTTTTTATGCACCTACACATCGGAAATTTAAAATTCTATGCGAAGAAAAAGCATTTCCTAGTGATCAGTATTTAATTCAAAGTCAAGTTCATTTTCATGGGCTCGATCCTAAGGAGGTTATAGTAGAAGTTAAACGACGCGAGGGTGAACATAACTTTAGACTTGAAGATATTTTAGCTAAAATAGAAGAGGTTGGTGATGAACTTGCTTTAGTGTTAATGGGGGGATTGAATTATTATACTGGGCAAGTATTAGATATGCAGGCGATAACTGATAAAGCTCATGAGTTTGATGCTTTTGTAGGGTGGGACTTGGCGCATGCAGCTGGAAATATCAAACTAGAATTACATAGTTGGGGCGTAGATTTTGCAGCTTGGTGTAGTTATAAATATATGAATTCTGGACCTGGAAATGCTTCTGGATGCTTTATTCACGAAAAGCATCATTCTAATATGGATTTGCCTAGGCTTGGAGGCTGGTGGGGGCATAATAAAGAACGTCGCTTTTTGATGGAACCAAAGTATGACCCAATTCCAAACGCACACGGTTGGCAGATAAGCAATTTACCTATATTATCATTAGCTCCGTATTTAGCATCTGTTCATATGTTTGATGAAGTTGGTTTGGATCGGTTAATTGTTAAGCGAGATTTGATTACTGCTTATTTAGAATTTGTATTGTTGGATATTGCAGAACAGGTTGGAGGTGATTTTGAAATTATCACTCCAAAGGATCCTAAAGAGCGTGGAAGTCAACTTTCTGTGTTATTGCATGGTGCGGGTAGAGCAGTGTTCGATTATTTAATGGAAGCAGGGGTTATTGTAGATTGGCGAGAACCAAATGTTATCAGATTAGCTCCAGTTCCGCTTTATACTTCTTATGAAGATATTTTTACGTTTGGTCAGATCCTTAAAAAAGCACTTGTAAATTAAATCTTAGAGAAGCAATCTTGAAATTCGATTTATAGTTTTAAATTTGTATTAAAATTAAATTTATATCATGTCAACAAAACAACAGAAAATAGACAACTTCGATCCGTCCCAACCAGGTTTGGCGGATGCTACTATTTTTGGACTTCCTTTTACAGCAGAGGAAAGTGAATTTATTATTATTCCAGTGCCTTGGGAAGTAACAGTAAGTTATGGAGCAGGAGCTTCGGAAGGACCTGAAGCTATTTTAGAAGCTTCTTACCAAGTAGATTTGTTGCATCAAGCCTATCCTGAGCTTTGGAAATTGGGAATGTATTTTGATGAAGCTCCTGAACATTGGGGAGAAAATAGTGAGGAATATAAAGGGTTAGCACAACCTATTATTGAAGCACTTGAAAATGGCGAGGAAATAGAGTCTTTTCCTGCTTTACAAGGAGATTTAGATAAGATAAATAAAGCATGTAGAACACTTAAAGAAGAGGTTTCTGCTCGTGTTTCATATTGGATGAATCAAGGTAAGAAAGTAATTCTTTTAGGTGGCGATCACAGTACGCCATTAGGGTATTATGAGGCTTTAGCAAAGGAACATGAGTCATTTGGAATATTGCATTTTGATGCACATATGGATTTAAGAAAAGCCTATGAAGGATTTACTTATTCGCACGCATCAATTATGTATAATACTCTGAAATTAGAAGCTGTTTCGAAAATTGTTCAAGTTGGTATTCGTGATTTCTGTGAACAAGAAGTTTCGGTTGTACAAGAGTCTAACGGACGTGTTTTAGTACATACAGACGCTGATTTGAAGGCAGCAGCATTTGAAGGGAAAACTTGGCAACAAACTTGTGATGAAATCATAGCCTCATTGCCTGAAAAAGTAGCAGTTAGTTTTGATATTGATGCATTACTACCTTGGTATTGTCCGAATACGGGTACGCCGGTTCCTGGAGGATTATCTTTTGAACAAGCGACGTATTTGTTGACTAGACTTTCTGAAACTAATAAAGTGATTATTGGAATGGATTTAGTTGAAGTTGCTCCTGGAGAAGATGATTGGGATGGGAATGTAGGTGCAAGACTTCTTTTTCATATGTGTGGAGCATTTGCGAAATCACAGGGATTAGCTGTTGGAGAAAAATTAGTGTTTAAGAAATAAAAAAAATCCCCTAAGTGGGGATTTTTTTTATTTTTTATTCCCCGCAATTAAGCGGTATAGAATAGTAATAATTGCTAGTACCAATAAGATGTGGATGAAGTTTCCTACAGCTTCACCAAAACCGAAATATCCAATCGCCCATCCTATTAAAAGGATAATTGCGATTAATGAGATTAAATTTTTCATAGTTTTTGTTTTTTGATTCAAACCTAAAGTTAGGTAATGTATTTCGTTTTTCTTTATGGATTAGTGTTAATTTTTCTTTTTCTTTATTTTTATAAGACTTTTTATGGTTAAAAATGATAAAATAGCTATTGTTGGTGCTGGGTTAGTTGGGACTGTTTTAGCAATGCACTTAAGACAATTGGGTTTTGAAGTTGATGTAGTGGATCGTAGTTTAGATATTAGAACAATTGATTTTTCGGGACGTTCAATTAATTTGGCGATGTCTACGAGAGGTTGGAAGACTTTAGATGCTTTAGGAATTGGGGATGCTATTAGGCAGCTAGGAATTCCAATGGATAAAAGAGCGATACATCAAGTAGGTGTTTCAATTAAGGAGCAACAATATGGGATAAATGGGGAAAGTATTTATTCGATCTCAAGAGGAGGGCTTAATCAAGAATTGGTTTCTTTGGCTGAAAAACGAGGTGTGCGTTTTTTATTTGAGACGCCGGTTTTTGATGTTGATTTAGAAAAAGCAATTTTGTACACTGGTAATGATGAGAAAGCGGCTTGGGAGCCTTTGCAATACGATGTAGTTTTTGGTGCTGATGGAGCCTATTCTAAAGTGCGTGCGAGAATGCAGCGACAACGTCAGTTTAATTATCAGCAACAATATTTAAGTTTAGGCTATAAGGAGTTAACAATAGCTCCGTTAGACGATGCAAGTCACGCATTGGATCCGAATTCTTTTCATATTTGGCCTCGTGATTCGTTTATGTTGATTGCTCTTCCTAACTTGAATGGTAGCTTTACTTGTACAATTTTTATGCCTTTTGAAGGAGATGTTTCTTTTGATTCGATTCAAACTGAAGAAGATTTATCTTGTTTTTTTAACACCTATTTTTCAGATGTTAAAGGGCTTATTCCGAATTTAAAAGAAGATTTTTTTAAAAACCCAACAAATTCATTGGTCACTATGAAATGCTATCCTTGGGTGTATCAAGATAAGGTTGCTTTAATTGGAGATGCTGCTCATGCTATCGTGCCATTTTATGGACAAGGGTTAAATGCGGGGCTTGAGGATGTTACGGATTTGATAAGCTTGATAGAAAAAGGATATGATAATTGGGGAGATATATTAAAGAAGTATCAAGAGATTCGTAAACCTAATGCGGATGCAATAGCTGTATTATCAGATAGAAACTTCGAAGAGATGGGGTCGTTAACTGCTAATCCTAAGTTCGTTTTACAGAAACAGATTGAAGCACGTTTTACTAAACTACATCCTGATTTATGGTTGCCTTTATATGATCGAGTTACTTTTAGTGGCGGAAGTTATTTAGATGCGTTGGAGATCGGAGATCTTCAGAACAATATCATGCAACAAGTAATGAATTTAGAAGGTATAGACGAGCGATGGGAATCTGAAGAAGTGGAACAGTTTATGGTTTCTTTTTTTAAATAGTAAAAACCAGGACAAGAGTCCTGGTTTTTAGAATAAGATTATTTTTTCTTGCTGTTAGCATTCATTATTTTATTTAGAATTCCAAAAGCACCTCGAATAAAAGTTGCGCTAGTTAATACTTTTACTATAGGTTTGTAATTTGTACCTGTATTAGTGTTTTTTGTAGCAGTTGAATTTTTTGAAGTTTTCGGAATCTCTGTTTTGTTAGCAGTTTCAAGCTTACGAGTCAGTATTTCATATGCGCTATCTCGATCTATTGATTCGTTGTATTTTTTGGCAAGTTTAGAAGAGCTAATGATTTTGTCAATTTCCGTTTCGCTTAAAACATCCATACGACTCATAGGAGCTCTCATCGTGCATACAACTAAAGGTGTTGGAATTCCTTTTTCGTTTAATGCTGTAACCAAAGCCTCACCCGTCCCCATTTGGGTTATAATTTCATTCGTTTTATAGAATTCGGTAGATGGAAAATTTTCAGAAGCGGCTTTAATTGCTTTGCGGTCTTTTTCAGTAAATGCACGTAAAGCGTGTTGTATTTTTAAACCTAATTGTGCTAAAACTCCATTTGGTATGTCTATTGGATTTTGTGTGATAAAGTATATTCCTATTCCTTTTGAACGAATTAATTTTACAATGGTTTCGATTTGATTGAGAAGAGCCTTGCTAGCTTGATCGAAGATCAGATGGGCTTCGTCAATAAATATGATTAATTCTGGTTGACCGCTATCTCCTTGTTCAGGCATTTGTGAATATACTTCAGCAAGAAGACTTAGCATAAAAGTTGAGAATAATTTGGGTTTGTCTTGAATATCTGTAAGTCTTAGGATATTTATGTACCCCAATCCATTTTCATCTACGCGCATTAGATCTTCAATTTCAAATGATGTTTCTCCAAAAAACAATTCAGCACCTTGCTGCTCTAATTCAATTATTTTTCTAAGAATAGCACCAGTGGAAGCTGCAGAAATGCGACCGTAGGCCGCTTCAATTTCAAGTTTTCCTTCGTTTGTTAGGTATTGTAAAGTTTTTTTAAAGTCTTTCAAGTCTAGAAGAGGGAGGTTGTTGTCGTCACAATATTTAAAGATGATCGACACAATCCCACTCTGCGTGTCATTTAAGTCTAAGATTCTAGAGAAGAGTACAGGGCCAAATTCAGAAACTGTAGCGCGAAGTCTAACGCCATTTTGTTTTGAAATAGTCATCAGCTCAACTGGAAATCCATTTGTTTCATAAGGAAGGTTCATTCCTGAATGACGATCACGAATAAAATCATTTTCTATTCCCTTCTCTGCAATTCCACTGAAATCTCCTTTGATGTCCATCATAAGTACTGGGATTCCTTTTAATGAAAGCTGTTCTGAAAGTACTTGAATAGATTTTGTTTTACCTGTACCGGTGGCACCAGCAATTAAACCATGTCTGTTTAAGGTCTTTAAAGGGATGTTTACAAAGTGGTTTTTAAGGGTTGTTCCTTCGAATTGTGCCCCTCCAATAGTGATGTAGTCACCTTTAAAAGTATATCCTTTTAGAAAGGTTTCTGTGAAATTGCTTTTTGTTTCCATTTCTTTTCCGTTTTATTTCCTTTTATCCATACAAATATAGTCGTTTTATAGAGAATAATGTTAAGGACAGTAAATGTTAAATTTTAAGTCTTTGAGTGTAAAAGTATATTTAAATCAAATAGAGTTATTATATTTACGTTTGCTTAACGATTTCTTTTTATGAGAAGACTGAATGTTTAGCTAGTATTAAATTAAAAAATGATAAAACTAAAAATAACACTTTTAATTTTTTTATTTGATCTAAAAACATAAATTTGCGACTCTCATTCAAAGTAAAACGAGAAAAAGTATTGAGTAATAATTGAAAAAAAGAATTAAATTTTAAAAAAATGACAAACGTATCAAACGAATCAGTTGAAAAATCAGGGTCTAGTTCAAGTGTAAGCAATGTTTTTGCAGGATTAGCAGTTGTTCTTTGTTTAGTTTTCGGATATCTAATCTGGAATTATGTTATGGGTAACCCAGCAAACTTTGAAAATGGTAATCGTGACGGACATCCACTACCAGGTAACTTCATGGGGATGGTGTTTAAAGGAGGACCTGTTGTAGCTGTATTGATTGGTTTATTGACAATGACTGTTGTATTCTCTATTGAGAGATTTTTAGTGATTAAAAAAGCGTCAGGAAAAGGAAATGTAGGGAAATTTGTACAAAATATCCAAGCTACAATCAACTCTGGAAGAATCGAAGAAGCTATGCAAGAGTGTGACGAACAAAAAGGTTCTGTTGCTAATGTTGTGAAAGCAGGTTTGATTAAATACCAAGAGGTTAAGAAAGAAGGGTTTGATAGCGAACAAGCTACAGAAACAATCCAAAAAGAAATTGAAGAGGCTACAACTTTAGAAATGCCAATGTTGGAGAAAAACATGATTGTTTTAGCAACATTAGTATCTATCGGTACGTTAGTTGGATTATTAGGTACGGTAACGGGGATGATTAAAGCGTTCTCTGCTTTAGCTACTTCAGGTACTCCTGATTCTGCAGCGTTAGCAACAGGTATTTCTGAGGCTTTAGTTTGTACTGCTACAGGTATTGGTACTTCTACTTTAGCTATTGTAATGTACAACTCATTTACAACTAAAATTGATAAATTGACTTACTCTATCGACGAGGCTGGTTTTGCTATTACACAATCTTACAGAAGATTTAAAGCAGGAATCGTTAAGTAATTTATAAGAGTAGTAATCATAAATAGACCCGTACGATTTTTTGAGTACGGGTTTATAAAAAAATATCAAAATGGCAAAAGGTAAAATGTCAAAGAAAAGTATGAGAGTGGATATGACCGCAATGTGTGACGTGTCATTCTTACTTTTAACTTTCTTCGTATTGACTTCAACAGCAAAGCTTCCAGAGCCATTACCAGTAGATACTCCGTCTTCAACTGTACAAACTAAATTACCAGAAAGTAATTTAGCAACAGTTACTGTAGGGGAAGGTAAAGTGTTTTTTGGAGTTTTGGGAAAGAATGAGCGTAAAGAAACGCTTGAAGAAATGGGGAAGCGCTATGAAATTCAATTTACAGAACAAGAAAAAGAACAATTCTCTTATTTGGAAGGAATTGGGACACCTGTAAGTGGATTAAAACAATTCCTTAATCTTCCTCCAGATGTTAGAAATAAAGCGGTTCAGCCAGGTATTCCAACAGATTCATTAGATAATCAGTTGAAAGATTGGGTACAAGCAGCACGTGTGGTTACAAGAGATATGAATAGTAAAATCTTAGACGTAGCTATTAAAGGTGATGCTGAAGAGGAATATCCAAAAATCAAAAGAGTAATGGATATCTTACAGGAACAAAGAGTTAATAAATTCTTTTTGGTAACTGGCTTGAGAAACGAGGATTTTTAATCATTAAACGACTACTGTAAATGGCAGAATTAAATACAGGTGGAGGTAACTCTAAAGGGAAAAAGGTAAGAAGTAAAAAACAAAACTCCGGAGTTGATTTAACAGCGATGGTGGATTTAGCTTTCTTATTGATTACTTTCTTTATGTTGACTACATCGATGAATAAGCCGCAGTCTATGAACTTAGCGATGCCAGAAAAGGCTGAAGAAAACACTGACGACATAACAGAAATTGCGGAAAGTAGAACGATGACGATTCTTTTAGGAGGGGATAATAAGATTGCTTGGTATATGGGGAAAGTAGAATCTCCATTTGAAGGACCAAAAGATCAAGTTTATGGTAAAGATGGTATTCGTTTAGATATTCAAGCTAAAGTAAAATCAGTACCATTAGCTACTAAAGACCCGAAAAAAGGAGTTATTGTAATCATCAAACCAAGTGAAAAATCAAATTATAGAAACTTGGTTGATATTTTAGATGAGATGGCAATTAATGATGTTAAAGCTTATGCTATATCAGAAATAACGCCAGAAGAACTCTCAATGTTAGGAGAAAATTAGTATCCTAATTTAATAAAAAATACAACAATTATGTCAAAGTTGAATATCTTTAAAAAAGACTGGATTGATATTATATTCGAAGGACGTAACAAGTCTTACGGAGCTTATCAATTGCGTTCTGAAAATCCAAAGGTGACGACGATAGCTTTATTCTCCGGAATTGCTTTATTTGGTTTGGCAATTGCTTCTCCAATGTTAATAAGCATGGCTAAAGGTCAGTTTGGAATAAAAACAAAAAAGGATATGGACAAGGTGATTGAGGTAATCAATGTAGATATACCAGCACCACCGGTTGATATCCCACCTCCACCACCTGTGGAGGAAACACCACCGCCACCGCCACCGCCAGAAGCTGAGAAATCAGTACGCGATGAGAAAAAATTTACAACTTCGAAAGTTGTTGAAGATGAAAAGGTGACTGAGGAAATTGCTGAACAAAAGTCTTTCGAAAATGCCGATCCAGGTAAGAAAGATCGTGAAGGTGATAAAAATGAAGGAGCTATAAAAACTGGTGAAGAAACTGGTGGAGCTAAAAAAGGTGAAGGTGCAAAAGATGGTACTGGAGATGGTGACGGAAACCAAGTTTTTGTTGCTGTACAAGTTAAAGCTGAACCACCAGGAGGAATGGCAGCATTCCAAAAACAATTCATCACACGCTTTAGAACTCCAGATCTTGATTCAAGTGTGAAAAGATTACAAGTGATTGTAATGTTCATCGTTGAGAAAGATGGTTCTTTTACGGATATTAAAGTTTTACGTGATCCAGGTTATGGAGCAGGTAAAGAAGCAGTACGTGTATTGCAAAATATGCCTAAATGGAAACCAGCGGTTCAAAACGGTAGAAACGTTAGATCTCAATTTACATTACCAATTACAATTCAAGTACAATAGTGATGTTATTTAATAAATTTAAACAGAAATCGCCCTTACAGCGATTTCTGTTTGTTTTCGGCCTATTCTTCTTTTTAATATATTTAGCACTTGGTGTTATGTTTATTGTTTGGAAATCGATACCTTTAGATATTGATTATACCAACCGTGTTTTTTTTGGTATATTGCTAATAATCTATGCTGTTTTTAGATTCTTTAGACTGTTAAATTAAATGTGATGAAAAGACAATTTTATAAGTTATCTATACTTTTTGCTATTTCTATCGTAGCTGTTTCTTTTGTTCAATGCAAGAAAAGCGAGGTAAAAGAGGGGGCTGTCGAAATTAAAGAGACACCTGTATCTGGTCGTGCGGATGTTTTGGTTGAAGAATCAATATTTCCAATTGTTGAAGATGTACGTGATGTTTTTGAATTTGAGTATAATAATATATCTCTAAATTTAATAAAGAAATCTGAAAATGAGATTTTGGATTTGATTTATAAAGACTCTTTACGAATAGCAGTTCTGCCCCGAAAACTTGATAGTGTTGAAGTTTCTCATTTTGCCGGTAAAGTTGTACCTAAAATGACTCATTTTGCTTCGGATGCCGTTGTTTTTGTTGCTAATAAGCAATTTCAGGATTCTGTTTTAGATTATGAAAAATTAATAAAGGATCTTAAAAATGCTAATGCTCCTAAAGAAACTCTTTTAATATTTGATAATGTTAACTCAAGTGTAAGTGAGCAATTTAGAAAAGTAACTGGAGTAAGGGATTTATCTAGTGAAGGTGTTTTCTTTTTACCAAATACATCTAAAGTGATTGATTATGTGCATGGCAACAAACAAGCTGTTGGAGTTATAGGTCTAAATTGGCTGGTTCAACCGGATGAGGCAATTAAGAGTAAATTGGATGATTTGAAAGTTTTAGCGGTGCGAAATTCAAAAGATGGAAAGTATTATAAACCATCTCAGAATAACATTGCAGAAGGAACTTATCCTATTATTAGGGATTTATATGTTTTAGATTTTCAAGGGAAAAGTGGTTTAGGAATGGGATTTGCTTCGTATATTGCAGGTTACAAAGGGCAACGCATAGTACTTAAGTCTGGATTACTCCCATTTAAAGTTCCTCCAAGAGAGATTGTTGTTAGAAATAATATAGAATAAATTAATTACAACCAAAATATAATAGACTATGAATAAATTTTCGGTTTATACCTTACTTGCTGCAGTCGTTGCTACAACAACTGTTCAAGCTCAAGATTTAGAAGAAGCAAAAAAAGCTATTCAAGAAGAAAAGTATGATAAAGCGAAGGCAATTTTACAATCCTTAGTAAAGGCAAAACCTAATGAAGGTAGTAACTTTTATTATTTAGGAGATTTGTTTTTAAAAGAAGATCAATCTGATTCTTCGCGTTTTTATTTTAACAAAGGTTTAGAAGCTAAAAATAAAGCAAGCTTAAATTATATCGGATTAGGTCAGCTTGAATTAGACAACAATCGTACAGCTGAAGCGCAAGCAAATTTTGCTAAGGCAGAGAAGGATATAAAAAAGAAAGATTATGAAGAGCAACTTTTAGTTGCAAATGCATATATCAATGCTGGGCATCCTAATACGAAGAAAGCTATTGAAATTGCACAGTCTATTGTTGAAAAAGATTACAAAAATGCACAAGCTTATTTAGTTCTTGGAAAAGCATACTTAATCGATAAGAAAATGAATGAAGCTTTTAGTGCATTCAGAAATGCTTACGATTATGATAATAGTCTTTTAGAGGCAAAATTACAATTAGCTGCTATTACTAAACGCGCTCGAGCATATGGTAATGCTGTAAATGATTTTAAAGAAGTAATAGCTTTAAATCCTAATTACGCACCAGCTTATCGTGAATTAGCAGAAACGTATAGTCTTTGGGCAAAAACTAGTAATACCAACCAAGATGAGTATTTAAAGCAAGCAGCTGAAAACTATAAGAAATACATTACCTTATCTGATGGTTCGGCTGATGCAAAAATGCGTTATGCGGACTTTTTAGTTCAAACTCAAGATTATGTAGCTCTTGAGGAAATAGCTAATGAATTAAAGACAAATGAAAATGTAAATCCTAGAATTTTTAGATATTTAGGATATGCAGCTTATGAGAATAAACATTATAAAGAAAGTGTTACTGCTTTAGATACTTTCTTGAAAAAATATTTGAAAACCAATAAGAATATGAATATTATTGGTCGTGATTATATGTACTTTGGACTAGGGAAAATGCATATTGCTGATGAAGGAGATACAAGAGATGAGAAATTATACCAAGAAGGTCTTCAAGAGTTGAGAGAAGCGGTAAAGGTTGAAGAAGCCATTGCAGGTGAGTACAATGTTTATGGAGTTGCCTTGTTTAAGCAAGGAAGTAAAGATAAATTAAACAAATATGCTGATGCTGCTGATATTTTGAAAATTTCTGCTGCTGTAAAAAATCAACCTAATTATGTTTATGATAATTACTATTTAGGATATTCATATTACTTTATTGGTAAAGAGCAAGAAGATGCGGCTATTTTAAAACTGTCAAGTGATGCATTTAGTAATACTATTGCTGTGTCTCCTTCAACTGATGAAGCTTGGTTGTTAAAAGGACGTGCTAATCGTTATATCGACACGCCTGAGTCTAGAGAAGTTATGAATGAAGCTTATTTAGGTTTTGTAAAGGCAGTGACAGATAAAGGTGAATTAGGTAAAGTTGACAATAAAAACAAATTGATCGAGGCTTATACTTTTATTGGTATGCATTATGGGAATACGAATCAAGATGAAAAAGCGGTTATTTACTTGAAAAAAGTTTTGGAACTAGATCCTACAAATGATTTTGCAAAGAATACAATTAAAACTATCAAAGGGTAATTTTAGTTAGAAATACATTTTAAAAACTTGTTTGACTTATGTTAAACAAGTTTTTTGTTTTTTATAAGAAGTAATGCTAATGTAACTAGTATCTTTGCATTTTAATGAGCATAAAAATGAATAAAGGAAACAATAACGAAACACTTATAAAGCAAGGGTTAGCCTTACCTTTAATGGAAGAATTTTACACTATTCAAGGAGAAGGTTTTTATACAGGAACAGCTGCTTATTTCATTCGATTAGGTGGATGTGATGTAGGTTGTCATTGGTGTGATGTTAAAGAAAGTTGGGAGGCAGGTTTGCATCCAACAACACCAATTTTGACGATGGTAGAAAATGCTGTTAAAGAAGCGCAAATGGTTGTTATTACTGGAGGGGAACCTTTGATGTGGAATTTGAATCCATTAACACAATCTTTAAAAGACGCAGGGCTTCAGGTGAATATGGAAACTTCAGGGGCTTATGAATTATCAGGAACTTTTGATTGGATCTGTTTATCGCCCAAAAAGACGATGCTTCCAAAACAAAGTGTTTATGAAGCTGCTCACGAATTAAAAGTAATTATTTATAATAAGCACGATTTTATTTTTGCTGAAGAGCAAGCGGCAAAGGTTAATAAAGATGCAATTTTGTTTTTACAAACGGAGTGGGGTAAGAGAGAAGAAATGTTGCCTTTAATTATTGAATATGTTAAGCAAAACCCGAAGTGGCGTATTTCACTTCAAACACATAAATACTTGGATATTCCTTAAATAATGATATATTTACAATCTAATAATTAAACAAATTCTATGAAAAAGTTTGTATTTACATTCGCTTTGTTAGTAATTACTCAATTGAGTTTTGCACAAGATGGTTTTAAAGCGGACATGAAGAAGTATATGACGCTAAGTGGTCAAATATCTACATTTGAGTTGTTAACTAAGGATTTAGTTAAGAACATTCCGGAATCAAATCAAGCAGCGTTTTCTAAGGACTTAAAAGTGAGCTTAGATGTTTTGATGGATAAAATGGCAGAGATGTACATGACAGAATTTACTCATGAAGATGTAAAAGCTATGATTGAGTTTTATGAGACTCCAGCAGGAAAAAAATTGAGTGAGAAAAATGGTGTTCTTTTTGAAAAGGGCCAGTTAATAGGTCAAGAATGGGGAATGGGATTGCAAGGTATTATGATGAAATATATGGAGTAACATCCGTTAGTATATAAAAAAAGCATCCAAGTGGATGCTTTTTTTATATACTTAACCGAGCTAAATAATCAAAATGTTTGCCTTCATAAATAAGTTCGCAGTTTAATCCATTAGCATGTGCGGCATTTTGTAATGTGTTATAATCCAAATAAAGCCAAGGAAAAGGATCTTCATTTTCTCCTTTGTATTGTAATTGAAAGGTAAGTTCGCCATAGTAATCTCGATCAGAGGGAATCCATTTTCCGCCATCTTCATCTTCATCAAACATATATATAAGATCAGAACTGTCAATCAGAATTTGACCACCTGGATTTAAAAGTGATTTTAACTTAGTTAAATAGGTTGAGGAATTCTTAAGTTGTCCAAAAATACCTGTTCCATTCATCAATAATAAAATAGTATCGTAAGTTTCTTTTATATCTAAAACATTTTGAACTTCTGCATTAGGAATTCCGCGTAAAAGACAAGCTTCAATAGCATTCGTTGAAATATCTATTGATTTTACTTCTAAGCCTTGTTTGATTAAGTGTAAACTATGGCTTCCTGCACCACAACCTACGTCTAAAACACTTCCAAAAGATAAATCAAGTGCTTTCTGTTCAATAACAGGCATTTGTTTGTAATTGCGAAAAAGGTAGTTAATATCCATTTCTTCTGCTTCCGAAATGTCGGTTTCCGTGATAATGGATTCAGGGGAGTTATTGGTTTGAAAATCCAAAATGGCTTTTCCTAAAAGATCTTTCATAAGTTTTATGCATATTATTCCGTTAGCTTAACGGATATTGATAAATTTGCAAGACGAAAAATGCAATATGATACATCGACTAAAACAGCTTGCTAAAAGTGCCAAAGATAAGCATAACGAAAATAAAAAGTATTTTGATAAGCTAAAAAAGAAAACGCCAAAGAATCTTGATTACCAAATGCAAGAGATTCATGATGCCGTTTTTAAGCGAACCGACTGTTTGAGTTGTGCCAATTGTTGTAAAACAACTGGACCTTTATTTACTGCTGCAGATATTGAACGTATTGCAAAGTTTTTAAAGTTAAAGCCTCAGAAATTTATCGATCAATATTTACAAGTTGATGAAGATAAAGATCATGTACTTCAGCAAGTTCCTTGTAGTTTTTTAGATGCCGAAAATTATTGTATGATTTATGAGGTCCGTCCTAAAGCTTGTAGGGAATACCCACATACGGATCGAAAGAAATTTCAACAAATAGCATCACTTACATTAAAGAATGTAGCTATATGTCCGGCTGCTTTTGATGTCGTTGAGGAGATGAAAAAGAGAATCCTAATGTAGATAAATGGGTTTAGATAAAGAAATGCTCTTCTTCTAAAAGTTCTAGTTGGCGGTCAGTTAGGCTATCAAATTGATCCGCTACATATTCAACTAAATCTAAAATAAGACCTTTTAGTTTTTCAAAAAAAGCAAGGGCGTTATCTAAATAGCCTTTTACAAGATCAAATAGATCAAGGATTCTATCTATAAACGCAATGATTTTATCTCCGTAGTTCATAAGTTTTTTATATTTTGGTTCTTTCTCAAATATAAAGATTTTATTAGATTCCTTTTTTATTTTATGAAAAATCTAACATTCTTTTGAAGGCTATTATTGATTGCTTGAAAAGGTTAACGATTGAGCCAGGTTTTTAATTCGTTGATTTTGTTTTTGCTAACTAGTATTGCTGTTTGGTCTTCTGGAGAAGGGATAAGTATTACTTCTAGTTTTTGGCTACTGTGTTTGCGTATTTCCTGAATCGAATTAATATGAATTAAGTATTTTCTGTTGATTTTAAAAAAGTATTTAGGATCTAGTTTATTACTTAAATCAGTAAGCGTATCTTCATAGATATAGCATTCTCCTGTGTTTGTATAAAGAAATAAATGTTTACCGGAGGCTTGAAAGTAAGCGGTTTCCTCACTACTTATTGATTTGAGTTTATAGCCGTTATGTACTAGAAAACGGTTTTTAGGAAATTGATCTTGGTGATTATCCAATTGTACTAATTGAGACAAGGTAAATTGCGATTCAAACTTTTTTGCGATGGTTTTGAATTTCTCTATAGCTTTTAAAAGAGCTTCCTCTTCAAAAGGCTTTAATATATAATCTAATGTAAATTGTTTAAATACTTCTAAAGCATAATGATCGTAGGCTGTTATAAAGATGATCGGGGCACTGATATTGATGTATTCAAATATTTCTAAACTTTTTCCATCGCCTAAATGTATATCCATAAAAATTAAGTCTACTGAATTGCTCTGAAAATAAGTGGTTGCTTGTTTTACAGAATCCAATATAACAATATCATTTATAGCTAGCAAAGGTTGCTTTTCTAAAAGGGTTTTTAGATAAGTAGAGGCGAGTGGTTCATCTTCTACGATTGCAACTTTCATTTTTATTGTAAATGTAAAAAAAAAGAACCGCCTAAAAAAATTTAGACGGTTCAGAGTGGCTACTTACAAATTTGGATTGTTGAGTCGGGCATTTGTAGGGTAAGGTAAGGTATATCTTGGGTCGTTTTCCTGAAGAATATAGTCCTTGCCATTCAAGGTGTGGTGCAATTCTTTTTGGTTGGCTCTTCGCAAGTCAAACCAACGTTGTCCCTCCATTGAGAATTCTTTTCTACGCTCTTCTAATAAAAATGAAATAAAGGTAGCTTGATCTAAAGCTTGCATTTTATTTAGTATTATTTCGGCTCCTTCCGTTGTATAACGTGTTTTGATGATAGTACTTAATGTTTCTTTGGCATTTTTTAAATCGTGCAAACGAGCTTCTGTTTCAGCTAAAATAAAATAAAGTTCAGCAGTTCTGATAGAGCTTTTCATAGCTGTTTCTCCTGATTTTTTTACTTTATAGTGCTCTCCATCTTTTTCAAAATAAGCAGCATATCGTAAATCTTGTTTGGCATCATAAGCGTTCAACAAAGATTCAGATGCGAAGGTACTTCGTTTCAAAGTTGATGAAAAAGGAAGTTCTAAAGCTAAAATAGCTTCTTTCGATTGAAAGTGAGTTGGTAGAGTATGATTGTTATTAAAATCCTCTAATTCCTTGTTGTAACTCATCGCTTTTAAAGCGCTGCTACGTGCATCCTCCCATTTTTGTTGATATAAGAAAACTCGTGCTTCTAAGGCTAAAGTAGCAGCTTTGCTAAAACGATAGCGCATACCACCTTCCTGAGTATCTTGTTGCAAATAATATTT
>JASLDM010000036.1 GCA_030151565.1 Flavobacterium sp.
GGACTCGTAACCATTAATTCATCTACTTCTAGAACATCACAAAATCGTTTCAACTCCATTTGAATGCTTTCGGGACTACCTATAAAAGAACAAGCTGTTTTATGGTAAACAATTGCTTCCTCCTGTTCATTCCATAACCCCTCCATAGACATACTTGGTTTTTGCATTGGTTTACGATCATTTCTAACCAAGCCTAAAAACATTTTGTAAAACGATGTTGCTAAAATCTGTGCTTCTTCATCAGTAGATGCTACAATGGCATTAACACAAGGCATAAAATAGGGTTCTGATAACTGTGAAGAAGGTTTAAATCTTTCTCTATAAATTTTACCCGCCATTTGTAGCTGTTCAGGAGCAAAGTGAGAAGCAAAGGCATAAGGCAATCCCATTTCGGCAGCCAAAAAGGCACTATCCGTACTCGACCCTAAAATCCATAAAGGAACATCTACCCCTTCTCCAGGAAACGCCCTAACTTTAGCAGAATTATTTGATTTACTAAAAAAAGTTTGCAGATCTTGTATTTGTTCTGGAAAATGATTTACAACATTCATATCATTCCTTCTCAAAGCCATAGCTGTTAATTGATCCGTGCCAGGAGCTCTCCCCAACCCTAAATCAATTCGATTTGGATACAATGTTTCTAGTGTTCCAAATTGTTCAGCCACAACCAAAGGTGCATGATTGGGTAACATAATTCCACCTGACCCCACTCGAATTTTTTGGGTTCCACCTGCAACATATCCTATCAATACAGAAGTAGCCGAACTAGCAATATGCGGCATATTATGATGTTCCGCCATCCAAAAACGATTATAACCAAGCTGCTCAGCATTTTGTGCAGTAGCCAACGTATGCTCTAAAGTTTGTTTTGTACTATGATCTTCCCCTACAATCGCTAAATCTAATACCGATAACAGTATTTCATTTTGTTTTTTCTTCATACTAATTACTATTCTTTCCCTATTGAAAGGAATAGCTCCAATTTACAAAATAATGTCGCTATTACAAAACCGATATTTAAATTAAGTGTAGTTAACAGTTATTAGCAACAAAAAAGCCTCCTTAAAATATTAAGGAGGCTTATCATTTCAAAGCCATTCATTCAAACAATGGCAAACTTAATTTTTTAGAAAGCATTTACAATAGCTGCAAAATCTTCAGCAACAAGCGCCGCTCCACCAATCAACCCTCCATCTACATCATTTTGAGAAAAAATCTCTTTTGCATTACTTGGCTTAACGCTTCCGCCATATAATATAGAAACATGTTCCGCAACTTCTTTATCATACTGACGCTCTATTTCTTGTCTAATAAAAGCATGAATTTCTTGCGCTTGTTCAGGACTTGCTGTTTCGCCTGTACCTATTGCCCAAACAGGCTCATAAGCAATAACTAAATTTTTCCAACTCTCTTTTTTAAGATGAAACAAACCATCTCTAAGTTGATTAAAAATCACGTTTAAATATTGCTTACTTTGACGATCTTTAAGCTCTTCACCAATACAATAAATAATACGCATATCGTGATTAAGGGCTGTATTTACCTTATCTGCCAAAATTGAATCTGTTTCATTAAAATAATGACGACGTTCTGAATGCCCTATAATCACAGTAGACACCCCAACACTTAATAACATTTGTGCCGAAATCTCTCCAGTAAAAGCACCACCTTCTGCTTGATGCATATTTTGTGCAGCAACACCAATATTAGTATGTTCTAAATGAGCTACTGCAGCTGATAAATTTGTAAAAGTTGGGGCCACTATAACTTCCACTTCTTTTCCTGCTGGTAATTGCTCAATTAACTCATCTAATAAACGATGTGTTTCTGGTGCGGTTTTATGCATTTTCCAATTTCCTGCAACGATAGCGTGTCTCATATTACTTTAATTTTTTTAATACTGTTATTAATTCTTCACCTTTGGCATCAATAGCCTTATACAGTGCAACATTTCCTTTTTTATCTACCACTATATATCTTGGAATCCAATCTAAAGGGATTGCTTTGCCAAAATCTCCTTTCATTCCTCCTTCAATAAAGTAATGATCTCCTTTAAGTTGATATTTTTCTATAGCATTTTTCCAATCCTGCTCCGTCTTATCTACAGAAAGAAAAACATATTTTAAATCTGGAAAATCAGTTTGCAACTGTTTTACATCTGGAAAACTCTTTATACAATCTGGACACCAAGAAGCCCAAACATCGATAAAGACAACACTTCCTAAATGTTTATTTAAAATTTGCTCAAACGTTACTTTTTGAGTATCAAGCGCTATCAGTTCTTTACTCAAAGCTTCATCAGAAAAAGAAACAGAACTTTCTTTTTTAACACAAGCAGTTAAAGCAATTAGCACCAATAATAAAAGTGATATTTTTTTCATAATTCGCTGTTTACCTAATTAACTAATCTTAACTCTAGGATCGAGATAAGCATATATCAAATCTACTAAAATTGTTATGATTACGAAAGTAGTAGCAATAATTAACACCGCTCCCATGATCACGGGTAGATCTAAAGTATTTAAGGCCTCTACAATCTCTTTTCCAAGCCCATTCCATCCAAAAATATATTCAACAAATACCGCACCTGCAAGCATTGATGCAAACCAACCCGACAAAGCTGTAACCACGGGATTTAAGGCATTTTTTAGTGCGTGCTTAAAAACAATTTGAAAAGTAGATATACCTTTAGCACGAGCCGTTCTTATATAATCTTGTTGGAGTACCTCAAGCAAAGCATTACGCATAAGCTGAATAACAACTGCTAGAGGACGAATACCTAAAACCACAGCCGGAAGAATACTATTTCTTAAATGCAAATGCTTACCAGTTCCAAAATCATCCACTTCATATAAACTCCCCGTCATAGGCAACTGTGTCCACTCATGAAGAAGGAAACCAAAAATCCATGCAAATAATATCGCACTAAAAAAAGAAGGAATACTCATTCCAAATGTACTAAAAACTGCTATAGTTTTGTCAAGCCAGGTATTCGGATTTAAAGCAGAAATAACCCCAAAAACAACTCCTATAAAAAGTGCTATACCAATAGCAAAAACCGCTAAAAAAACAGTATTGGGCAGTGTCTCCCATAAAATAGCACTCACTTTTTTTCCGTTTTTTTGAAAACTTTCACGTAAATACGGAGCCTTTAAAACAAGTTGACTCTTTTTAGTAGCTACTATAACCATTTCTTGATACTTCCCCTCTTCACAAAAAGTATAATCATCAGGATTTTTACTATGGATAGACAGCGGCGATAAATCATTTAAATAATACAAGTACTGTTTACCCAAAGGCTGATCAAAACCATACTTCTTTTTTATGAGCATAAGCTGTTCTGAGTTCTCATTTTGATCTAACATCATTCTAGCAGGATCACCAGGAAGAATGTTAAACAAAAAAAACACCATCGTCACTACTCCAAAGAGTGTAACGATGGCATATATAACTTTTTTAAAAAGGTAGTTAATCAAAGTTTGTCTTAATTATTTTAAATGAACATCACTTCTATCTTTCCAATGTTTTTTCTCAATAATGGTTCCCTTCTCCAAAACCACAATACTAGGATTAGCTCTCTCTATTGTTTTTAAAGTAGTTCCATCACAAGTATAATAATCAAAAGGTAATTGATACTTAGAGATTACTCCTTCATAGATATCAGTATTCGAAGCCGTCAATCCAATCACCTTATATCCTTTTGCTTGAGCTTCTTTTGAAAAGTCTTTCATAGCTGCCAAACCTTCATTATCCGCACGCAGAAGATCATAAGTAATGATTGCAATTAATTTATCTTCACGCATCATTTCATCTAAATAACTCTCCCCATCTTTATCAATGGTAAAATCGTGAATAGGCGGTTGATAACCCTCAGTTATTAATTTATCTTCACGCCCCACAAATACAGCGTCAGCAGGTAAATTCATTAACTCCTTATCACTAAAACGTTTTTCTTCACCATTTACTTGGTAAATAAACGTTAGTTCGTATTCTGATCTTGGTGCTCCCTCAGGAATTTCCATTCCTTTCGGAATATTTGTACCTACTTTATATGCTCTAAAATCTTTTAAAGGAAGATGATTTAAAACCCAATATCCCATAAGCCCACAAAGGAGAGTAACCACGACAAGAATAGTTAGGTTTACTTTAGAATTAAAAACGGGTTGAATATGCTTTTGCTGAGCAATAATTATTAAAATCAGCACCAGCAGTACAATATCTTTTGAAAATGACCCCCAAGGTGTCAATGGAATCGCATCACCGAAACACCCACAATCCGTTACTTTATTAAAATATGCCGAATAAAAAGTAAGGAAAGTAAAAAACAAAATCATTAAGAACAACAAAGTCAATGTCATTTTCTTCTTAAACCCCAATAATAAAGCCACACCCAGCAAAACTTCAGCAATAACCAAAAGAACAGCAATACTTAATGCATGCGGTTCAAAAAAAGGTAAATTAAGTACCCCTTCAGAAAAGTATTCTTCAAGTTTAAACGAAAACCCCATTGGGTCATTCAACTTGACTAATCCCGAAATAATGAAGAGAATTCCAACGAAAAGTCTTGATAATTGAGCTATTATTTTCATGGTAAAAAGTTTTAGTGTTTTTGAGGAAAGTCCATCAATATTAAAGCGAATATAGCATAATTTATAATGTCTTGATAATTTGCGTCAATACCTTCAGAAACAATCGTTACTCCTTTATTGTCTTCAATTTGTTTCACTCGAAGTAATTTTTGAATGATGATGTCTGTTAAGGAACTCACTCTCATATCACGCCAAGCTTCACCATAATCGTGGTTTTTGTTTTCCATCAATTCTTTGGTTGCAATAACATTTGCATCGTAAAGCTCAGTCGCTTCTTCATCAGACAAATCGGGTTTACTAACCACACCTTTCTCCAATTGAATCAAAGCCATAATACAATAATTGATGATCCCGATAAACTCTGAAGTTTCGTCTTCATCAATTCGACGTTCGACATTCTCTTGTAAACTTCTTATTCGCTGAGCTTTAATAAAGATCTGATCAGTTAATGATGGTAATCTCAAAACGCGCCAAGCGCAACCGTAATCTTTCATTTTTTTTTGAAAAAGCGCCTTGCACACAGCAATTACTTGATCAAATTGAGTAGAAGTCGTAGTCATTTGAACTATATTTGTAAAATAATTTCTTCAAAAATAAGAATAAACTCAAGTTATTGAAAGGATTCTTTAGTATTTGAGTAAATTATAATCAAAATCTTATTTATATGCATTTGACAAAAATCAACTGTCGAGGAAAACTTGTCGATTTAAGCAGCCCAAAAGTAATGGGAATTTTGAATATTACTCCAAATTCATTTTATGATGGAGGAAAATACAAAACAGACGTAGATTTTTTAAGACAAGCTGAAAAAATGCTCACAGAAGGCGCAACATTCATAGATTTAGGCGCATATTCTTCAAAACCTGGTGCCGAATTTGTTAGTGAGCAAGAAGAAATTAATAGGCTTATCCCTGTTATAAACTTATTAGTTAAAGAATTTCCAAACATCAACCTCTCAATTGATACGTTTAGAGCACAGGTTGCAAAAGCAACTATTGAGCAAGGAGCCGCACTTATAAATGATATTGCTGCAGGTTTATTAGATTCAAATATGTTAGAAGTTGTTGGCGCTTTAAAAGTTCCATATATTATGATGCATATGCGCGGAACACCTGAAACAATGCAATCCTTAACTCAATACGATAGTTTAATTTTGGAAATAAACTATTATTTTTCAGAACGTATCGCAAAAGCAAAAGCGGCTGGGATAAAAGACATTATCATTGATCCTGGTTTTGGTTTTTCAAAAACATTGGATCAAAATTATGAACTGATGAAAAATCTACACTTATTACACCATCTAGAACTGCCTATTCTAGTTGGGATTTCAAGAAAATCAATGCTTTACAAACTATTAAACACAACTCCAAGCGAAGCTTTAAATGGAACCACGGTTTTAAATACCATATCTTTACAAAAGGGAACCAAAATACTTAGAGTTCACGATGTTAAAGAAGCCATCGAAACAATAAAAATAATAGAAACAATATCATGAAAAAAATTGCCACTTTGTTAATGTCCTTAGCATTATTTTCTTGTAATAAGAATCAAATGGAACTATCTAGAGCTAGTTTTACAGTAGTTGAAGGAGTGGATGACCATTCGCCTATATATTTTGAAATTCAAGATTCGAATGCTGATTCTTTAATATTAAATAGAAATAATGAAGTTTCAGGCACAAACCTCATACTTTCAATAGAACGTGAATTAAACCTTTTGATTGTTACTGAAAAAATTCAAGCTATTAAAAATAAAAAATACGAAGACAAGCTTCATAAAGATGAAAAAGGTGTTTTTATTAGCTACGCAGATACACTTCATAAAAACTTAGCTTTTTTCCCTATAAAAGAAATTGACTATGGCTTTTCAAAGCCTCAAACTTTTGATAATCTTTTATATACAAATGCTTCAAATGACATCTTTTTTGAAGATAAACCGATAGGGAAAAATGAACTTTTAAAAACCTTAGAAGGCAAAGATCACATTCAATTAGGATTCAGTAAGTCTTTAAATTTTGAAAAATATTTAGAGCTGCGAATTTTATTAGAAGAATTGGGCTTAAAAGAACAAGTTAACGCAATGGATTTGATTTATTAATCTATAAATTAATCTCCTACAAAAAAAGTCTCACAAGCTTATTGCTTTTGAGACTTTTTTTATCGTGTAAAAACAGATGCTACACCTCCTTATTTACCTCAAACCTACTTAAAAACCACCTGTAACCATATTTTAAGTTAACAGATCACCGTAAAAAAGGTCAAAAATAATTTAATCTAAAATATTTAGTTATTTATATATATATTTGACAAAACAAAAGACACTACTTTATGAAAAAAACATTACTATTAAGCGCACTCATCTTAACACTTGGCTTAACTTCATGTGAAAAAGATGACGAAACACCTGTAATCAAAAAAGAAATAGCAGCTAAAATAAATCCACCTTCTTGGATACAAGGTAAATGGGAAATGAATAAAAAGACCACTATAAAGGGTTTTCAGTTCACTTCTTCTGATTTCTGCCAAACGCTACTTGATTCAGATGTATCTTGCTATGCAGAACGCATTTTTGACCACAACAACGCTTTATTAAAAAACACGGTTGAAGAAGAGTTTTCTGCAACTAAATACGACGTTAAAATAAATTTAAACAACAAAATCGTTGAATATCACTTTGAGAAAATCAATGATAAAACAATTCATTGGAATATCTTAGATAAAAATGATCCTGGAATTGTAAAGACATTTCACATTCTTACCCGTAAATAAAAAAAGAAGGATTAATCACGATGATTAATCCTTCTTTTTTTTAATTACTGTTTCACTATTCTATAAAATCAAAGACACTTACATCTTCATTCATTGTTTTGTCTATAAAAAAGTCAACGCGTTCATCCAAATCAGAAGCCGTATAAATACGTTGTGTTTTTCCAATACTTTCAGACAATCGATACAAACGAGGCTCTAATCGAGCTTTAAGCTGTAGATCAAGATCATCTACTACATACATCTTTAATTGATTTACATCAAAGCCAGCGCCACTAAACATCAAGTTGAGTCGTTCAATTGTCCCAATCAAAACATCATTACCCAAAGACAGCATATTCTTATCATTATCTAAGTCTGTACGATCATGAACACCATAGATACGTAAATCTGCTTTTGCATTTACATTTTCAAACAAAGTGACCATTTCCAAAACAGCCTCTTGATCTTTAACAACAACTAAAGCCTGTGTTGCAATTTCTTCTTCATTTTGGCGCTCCAATCTTTGCATAACCGCAATAACCAAAGCTAATGTTTTACCTTCTTCTGTTGGAGCTACTAAAACTGTATCAACACCACTTTTAATCGTTCCAAAAGTTTTTTTCTGAAGCTCGGTAGGTAATTCAAATCCATTTACCAATAAGGCTTCTTGTAAATCCGTATTTATTTTTTTTAATTTCATTCTCTATTATTTACTCGCGAACAATTGTACATCTTCTTTAGAAACTTGGTTTCCTCCTAAAATAATCAATCGTTCCACCACATTTCTCAATTCCCTAATATTTCCTGTCCAATCATATTCCTGTAGTAAAGCAATTGCATCTGGTGAAAATGCCTTTTTGGAATTTCCATATTCACCCGCAATCTTATCAGAAAAATGCTCGATCAACAAAGGGATATCCTCTCTACGCTCGTTTAATGATGGCACTTTGATTAATATCACCGCCAAACGATGGTACAAATCCTCTCTAAATCTACCTTCTTCAATCTCTTTTTTAAGATCTTTATTTGTAGCAGCAATTACGCGTACATCTATCTTTACATCTTTATCTGCTCCTACTCTTGAAATAACATTCTCTTGAAGAGCGCGAAGCACTTTAGCCTGAGCAGACAAACTCATATCTCCGATTTCATCCAAGAAAATCGTGCCTTTATTTGCAGCCTCAAACTTTCCTGCACGATCTTTAACAGCAGATGTAAAAGCGCCTTTAACGTGACCAAATAATTCACTCTCGATCAACTCGGCTGGTATTGCAGCACAATTCACTTCAATCAACGGAAACTTAGAACGGTTACTTTGTTGATGTAGTTGATGCGCTACCAATTCTTTTCCAGTTCCGTTTGATCCAGTTATCAAAACTCGAGCCTCAGTAGGCGCTACTTTTTCAACAATCTCTTTGATATTCTGAATCGGAGCACTTTCTCCTATCATTTGATATTTTTGATGAACCTTTTTCTTTAAAATGGTATTCTCAACCATCAAATGATTTTTCTCTAATGCATTGCGTACCGTCGTTAATAATCGATTCAAATCTGGTGGCTTTGATATATAATCAAATGCTCCCAAACGCATCGTATTTACAGCAGTTTCCAAATCTCCATGCCCAGAAATCATAACAAAAGAAACCTCAGGTTTAATCTTTTTAGCTTCTGTTAAAACTTCCTCTCCATCCATCTTTGGCATTTTGATATCACAAATAACTAAATCATAGTCATCTGCTTTTATCATATCTAAACCCTGAAGTCCATCTTCTGCTTCGGCTACCAGATAACTCGGATTTTCTTCTTGTAAAATCTTAGAAAGCACTCTACGAATAGCAGCCTCATCCTCAATAATTAGAATTTTAGACATCTTAGACATGTTTATTTATTTTACTCTTAGCTCTCTTACTAAATATTAATACTTCAACCACTTATATAATTCCTTCCAAGAAGGTCTCTTACCATACATCAAAATTCCAATTCTATAGATTTTTGAAGCCAACCATACTATTACGATAAATGTACCAAATAGCAATACAACAGACAATACAATTTGCCACAAGGGAACTCCAAAAGGAATACGCATTAACATAACAATAGGTGATGTAAATGGAATCATCGAAAAAACAGTAGCAACAGTACCGTGCGGATCATTAATAACCGTAAAAAAACCAACATATACCCCTAACATTAATGGCAATAATATTGGCAATAAAAACTGTTGTGTATCTGTTTCATTATCCACCGCTGCACCAATTGCTGCATAGAGTGAACTATATAAAAAATAGCCTCCTATAAAAAACACCAAGAAGGAAATAAATAGCGTGAATAAAGGCAAACTTAATATTTCACTTATATAGTTTTGAACTTGTAGGATTAAATCTGTTTTCCCAGCCAAAGCCCCAACCTGATCCATATTAGGTAAAGTAGTTGCTGTTGAACTCACTCCAAAAACCGAAGAGGCAATTGTCAATAAAACCCCTCCTAATACAGCCCAAATTACAAATTGTAGAATACCTGCAAGAGAAGTACCTACGATTTTCCCCATCATAAGTTGAAACGGCTTTACAGATGAAATAATAATTTCAATAATACGATTTGTTTTCTCTTCAATTACACTACGCATCACTAGGTTTCCATAAATGATAATAAACATCATAATGAAATATCCAAAAATAGCACCTATTCCAATCTTAATTTCATTAAGTCCTTTTACGGTTGCTTCTCCTGAAGCTTTTGTCAGCTGCAAACTAACGTGAGCTTTAGCTTTTTCAATCAACTCCGTATCAATGCCTTTATCCAATAAATTGAGATGTGTTAATTTATTTGCCAAAACAGTCTCAATTTCATTTACAAAGCCCAAACTAGGGCTTTCGTCTGAAAGGTATGTAATCTCATTTTCTAATACAGTGCGGTCTTCCGTTTTAGGAATAACAAGAAGGCCTTCATATGCATCTGTCAAAATGCTATCTTTTATCACTTGTAAATCGATAGCAGATAAATCTTGAAATTCGTAAGCCTCAGAATTTTTAAATTGTTCTACAAAAATTCCTGTTCCATCGTGAATCGCAATTTTCTTAACATCTGCCTTCATCGAGCTTAAATAAGCAATCAAAATAGCCAATGCTACAAAGATTAATGGACTTACAAAAGTCATCACTATAAACGATTTATTGCGAACTTTTGCAATGAATTCTCTTTTTATAATAAGGGATAAAACACTCATACTATTTACTTACGGATTGAATAAATATATCATTTACGGTAGGTATCTTCTCAACAAAATGAGTTACTTGCCCATTTTGAGTTAAGATATTTAATAAGGCATTAGGCGTTTCTTGCTTCAAATCAACTTCCAATTGCAATTCCTTATTCAAGGATTTAAAGCTTGTCTGATTTACATTAAATTTTTGTGTTAAATCATACATCAATCGCTCGACATTATCCGATAATACTCCAACTTGATATAAATTGGTTCTAAACTCACGTTTTATATCAAGCAACTTACCTTCAAGTAGTTTATTTGATTTATGAATCAAAGCAATGTGATCACACATTTCCTCAACGCTCTCCATTCTATGGGTAGAGAAGATGATGGTAGATCCTTTGTCGCGCAACTCTAAAATTTCATCCTTTATAATATTGGCATTGACAGGGTCAAATCCTGAAAAAGGCTCATCAAATATCAATAATTTGGGTTGGTGTAAAACAGTAACAACAAATTGTATTTTCTGTGCCATTCCCTTTGATAGTTCTTGAATTTTCTTGTCCCACCAGCCTTGTATATCCAGCTTTTCAAACCAGTATTCCAATTGTTTTTTTGCTTCTGCTTTGCTCAATCCTTTTAATTGAGCCAAATACAACGCTTGTTCTCCAACTTTCATTGTTTTATAAAGTCCACGTTCCTCCGGCATATACCCAATATACTTAATATGCTCTGGTTTTAAAGGCTCTCCATCTAGAATTACCGTTCCTGCATCAGGCATTGTAATTTGATTAATAATTCGAATTAAAGAGGTCTTTCCTGCTCCATTTGGTCCTAACAAACCATAGATACTTCCTTTAGGAACGCTAAGGGATACGCTATTCAATGCTGTTTTATCAGAATATTTCTTAACAACATTTTGTACTTCTAAGATTGGCTGCATTTTATAGTAGTTCTTATTTTGTGTAAAAATAGTTTTTATTTTCGATAATGAATCTTTTATTCAATACGAATAGGCCAAAAAAAACCCAACCTTATTTGAAACAAATAAGGTTGGGAAAAATTGCTATGAAAAAGAAAATCCACCGTTTTATAAGTGTTGCCCAAATATATAACTTTTTGGCAGACTACGAAAACATTTCCTTTACTTTTTCAAAAAAAGATTTATCTGACTTTGTTGGATGTGGTGTAAAGTTCTCATCATCCTTCATTTTTTCAAAAAACTCTTTCTGTTCTTTGGTAAGTTTCTTAGGAGTCCAAACATTTACGTGTATCAATAAATCTCCTGTACCATAACGATTTACGCTAGACAATCCTTTTCCTTTTAAACGTAATATTTTTCCTGACTGTATCCCTTCATCCAACTTAATTCGAACACGTCCAGTTACAGTTTCAATCTCTTTCGAACCTCCTAAAGCTGCCTCTGAGAAACTGATATACAAATCATAATGTAAGTTTTCTCCTTCTCGCTTTAAGTATTTATGCTCTACTTCTTCAATTACAACCAACAAATCACCTGGAACACTATTATTTCCTGGAGCTTCATTTCCTTTTCCTGAAACTTTTAGCTGCATTCCATCAGCAACACCTGCAGGTATTTTAATAGAAACAGTTTCTTCATTCAAAATCATTCCTTGTGCATCTGCACCAGCCGGTTTAGAATCAATAATTTGACCACTTCCACTACACGTAGGACACGGTGATGACGTTTGCATTCTACCCAAAATAGTATTAGCTATCTTAGTTACTTGACCAGATCCGTTACAAGTAGTACACGTTTTAAACGTTACCCCAACAGCTTTTACCTTGCGTTTTACTTTAACTTTTTTCTCAACACCATTTGCAATATCCTCCAAAGTTAATTTCACTTTAATACGCAGGCTGGTTCCTTTAACACGTCTTACACCGCCTCCGCCTCCGCCGAAACCGCCAAAACCTCCAAATCCGCCGCCAAAGATATCTCCAAACTGACTAAAGATATCATCCATATCCATATGAGGACCGCCACCGCCAAAACCTCCAGCACCATCAAATGCTGCATGGCCGTATTGGTCATATCTAGCTTTCTTATCCGGATCACTCAATACTTCATAAGCTTCTGCTGCTGCTTTAAACTTCTCCTCCGCTTCGTGATCTCCTGGATTTTTGTCAGGATGGTATTCAATCGCTTTTTTTCTATAGGCTTTTTTTATTGCTGCAGCATCTGCGCCTTTATCTATGCCTAATATTTCGTAATAATCTTGTTTCATTGTTTTGTCTTATTTTCTAAATATTATTGTCCGATGACAACTTTTGGGAAACGAATAATCTTGTCTCCAAGTTTATATCCTCGTTCAATAACATCTACCACTTTTCCTTTCATCTCTTCACCTGCAGGAACTTGCGTTACTGCCTCTGACAAATCAACATTAAAATCTTCTCCTTTAGCAATAGCTACTTCTTCCAAGCCTTTAGATGCTAAAATGTCACGTAATTTCGTTGAGATTAACTGAACACCTGTCAGATGGTCACTTTCTCCAGATTTACTTAACTCCGCTAAAGCTCTATCAAAATCATCTATAACTGGCAATAAAGACGAGATAACTTCCTCTCCTGCAGTCTTAAATAACTCTACACGTTCTTTTGTCGTTCTTTTTTTATAATTTTCAAACTCTGCAAATAAACGCAAAAACTTATCTTTCTCTTGAGCGATCTTTTCATTTAATTCTTGCTCAATATCAACTGATTCTGTTTCAGAAACCGGTGTATCTTGTACCATTTCTTCTTGTTCGTTTTGTATCTCTTTATCTTTAGTACTCATATCTCAAAAATTAGTTTTAATTAATTCTACT
>JASLDM010000131.1 GCA_030151565.1 Flavobacterium sp.
TCGTGATCAACTCCTTCGATACGTACTGAAGTAATAGCATACCCCTCTAACGAAGACAGAAGTACTCTTCTCAATGCATTACCAATAGTCAATCCATATCCCGGTTCTAAAGGTCTAAATTCGAATTTACCTCTAAAATCGGTCGAATCAATCATGATAACTTTATCGGGCTTTTGAAAATTAAATATTGCCATATTTGTTTCGACTGAATGTCAATTATTATTTGTTGTACAACTCTACGATTAACTGCTCTTTGATGTTTTCTGGGATTTGAAGTCTCTGTGGTACAGATACAAAAGTACCTTCCATAGTTTCTCCATTCCAAGTAATCCATTCATAAACAGCACTAGAATTAGATAACGAACGCTCTATTGCTTCTAGAGATTTTGATTTTTCACGTACTGCAACTTTATCACCAGCTTTAAGTTGGTAAGATGGAATGTTTACTAACTCTCCATTTACAGTAATATGTCTGTGAGATACGATTTGACGCGCAGCAGCACGAGACGGTGCAATACCCATTCTGTATACTACATTATCCAATCTAGATTCACATAACTGAATCAAAACTTCACCTGTTACTCCACGAGCAGCAGCTGCTTTTTTGAAAAGGTTTCTAAATTGTTTTTCTAAAATACCATAAGTATATTTAGCTTTTTGTTTTTCCATCAACTGGATAGCATATTCAGATTTCTTACCTCTTCTTTTTGCTAAACCATGTTGACCTGGAGGGTAATTTCTTTTTTCAAAAGATTTATCATCTCCGTAAATTGCCTCGCCAAATTTACGAGCAATTTTAGTTTTTGGACCAGTATATCTTGCCATCTTAAAAAATTAAAAAAGGTAGGGATTATGAATTCAGGTCTCTTTCCTCCGATAATCTATTCCTACCTTAGGTTATACTATAAAATTAAACTCTTCTTCTTTTTGGAGGACGACACCCATTGTGTGGCATTGGTGTAATATCGATGATTTCAGTAACTTCGATACCTCCATTATGTAAAGATCTGATTGCAGATTCTCTACCATTTCCTGGACCTTTAACGTAAACTTTTACTTTTTTAAGTCCAGCCTCAATTGCAACTTTTCCACAATCTTCTGCAGCCATCTGCGCAGCATAAGGAGTGTTCTTTTTAGAACCTCGGAATCCCATTTTACCTGCTGATGACCAAGAAATCACTTCTCCTTTTTTATTAGTCAAAGAAATGATAATGTTGTTAAACGTCGCACTAATATGAGCTTCACCTGTTGATTCAACAAGTACTTTACGTTTTTTTGTATTCGCTTTAGCCATATTACTACTTATTATTTAGTTGCTTTTTTCTTGTTAGCAACAGTTTTTCTTTTACCTTTTCTAGTTCTAGAGTTGTTTTTCGTTCTTTGCCCTCTTAAAGGAAGACCAGTTCTATGACGAATACCTCTGTAACATCCGATATCCATTAAACGTTTAATGTTTAATGAAGTTTCAGAACGCAATTCCCCTTCAATTTTGTAGTAAGAAACTGCTTCACGGATAGCTCCGATTTCATCATCGTTCCAATCTTGAACTTTCTTGTCTTCGCTAACGTTTGCTTTTTCAAGTATCTCTTTAGCTCTGCTTGAACCTACTCCAAAAATGTAGGTAAGAGCAATAACTCCTCTTTTGTGTTTAGGTATATCTACCCCTGCGATTCTTGCCATAATTATCCTTGTCTTTGTTTAAATCTAGGATTCTTTTTATTAATAACGTAAAGTCTTCCTTTTCTACGTACTATAATGCACTCGGCACTTCTTTTTTTAACTGATGCTCTTACTTTCATTTTAATAGCCTTTAGTATCTATAAGTAATTCTTGCTTTAGTCAAGTCATAAGGGCTCATCTCCAATTTAACTCGGTCTCCAGGTAACAACTTAATATAATGCATACGCATTTTACCAGAGATGTGAGCAATTACAACATGTCCATTTTCTAATTCTACGCGGAACATTGCATTTGATAATGCTTCTATGATAGCTCCGTCTTGTTCTATTGCTGATTGTTTTGCCATAAAAACTAAGCTAATGCCTTTCTATTTTTACCACTTGTCATCATACTGTCGTATTGTTTATTCAACAAATAAGCATTTATCTGCTGAATCGTGTCTATTGCAACACTTACCATAATTAACAGGGATGTTCCGCCATAAAACATTGCCCATCCTTGCTGAACTCCTAACACGCTTACAACAATTGCTGGGAACACAGCTATTAATGCAAGGAATAAAGAACCAGGGAAGGTGATCAAAGACATAATCTTATCCAAATAGTCAGAAGTCTCAGTTCCAGGACGAATCCCAGGAATAAAACCACCACTACGCTTCAAATCATCTGCCATTTTATTCGTAGGTACCGTAATTGCGGTGTAAAAGTACGTAAAAATTATGATTAATAAAGCAAAAAGTAAATTATACTGCCATCCGAACACATTATGGAATGTTGCACTGATCGATTGAGCAGTGTCAGATGTAGATAATCCAGCTACTGCAGCAGGAACAAACATGATAGCCTGAGCGAAAATAATCGGCATCACTCCAGAAGCATTAAGCTTTAAAGGAATCCACTGACGATTACCACCTAACATTGACTGATCATAAGTACCTGAAGCACTTCTTCTTGCATATTGAACTGGTATTCTTCTGATTGCAAGTGTCAAATAGATACATGCAACAATGATTAATAACCATAAAATTACTTCAATAACCAACAACATGAGTCCTCCATTGTTTTCTGTAGTTCTCGATTGAAACTCTTGAATGAAAGACATTGGTAGTCTTGCAATAATTCCAACCATAATTAACAATGAAATACCATTTCCAATACCTTTATCAGTAATTTTTTCACCTAACCACATTGCAAAAACAGTTCCGGTAACTAAAATTATTACTGAAGAAAACAAGAATGAGAAAGAATTGAAACCTAACAAAAACGCATCAGGAGGAAGTTGTACATACAAGTTGTAAATATAACTTGGTCCTTGCAACAAGGTAATACCGATGGTAAGCCATCTAGTTATTTGATTCATTTTCTTTCTACCACTTTCTCCATCGTTTTGTAATTTCTGAAGATAAGGAACCGCGATTCCCATCAACTGCACTACAATAGAAGCAGAAATATATGGCATAATACCCAATGCAAATACAGATGCTTGCGAAAATGCACCACCTGTAAAAACATTAATCAACCAACCAATACCTTGATCAGTTTGATCTGTTAAAGCTTGTAATTTCGTTGCATCAATACCTGGGAGTGTTACTTGTGTACCGAAACGATACACAACTAACAACCCAAGAGTTATTAAAATTTTATTTTTTAACTCCTCAATTTTCCAAATATTGGCTAATGTTTCAAAAAACTTTTTCATCCTGTTAGTTAAGATTTTATAAAGTTACAACCTCACCTCCAGCAGCTTCAATAGCTTCTTTCGCTGACGCTGAAAATTTGTGAGCAGATACTTTTAATTTAGCTTTAATTTCTCCACGCCCTAAAACCTTTACCACACTATTTTTTGAAGTTAATCCTAAATCAACTAAAAGACCGAAATCAACAGTATCAGTGATTCTTCCGTTATCAACTAAAACTTGTAAAGTTTCTAAGTTAACAACGTCATACTCTACTCTATTGATGTTTTTGAAACCAAATTTAGGAACACGTCTTTGAAGTGGCATTTGCCCTCCTTCAAATCCGATTTTCTTAGAATATCCTGAACGTGATTTAGCTCCCTTATGTCCTCTTGTAGAAGTTCCTCCTTTTCCAGAACCTTCACCACGACCAACACGTTTGTTTTGGTTGTGTACTGAACCGTTTGCTGGTTGTAAATTACTTAAATTCATACTTTACAAAATTATTTAATTTCTTCTACAGAAACTAAGTGTTGAACTTTATTTACCATTCCCAAAATAGCGCTAGTAGCTTCATGTTCTACTGTTTGCCCTAATTTGCGAAGTCCTAAAGCCTCTAATGTTCTCTTCTGTGGAAGAGGACAATTAATTTGGCTTCTTACTTGTTTTACTTTAATTTTTGACATAATACTCAAAATTAACCTTTAAATACTTTTTCTAAAGAAATTCCTCTTTGTTTTGCAACTGTAGAAGCGCTTCTTAGGCGTAACAAAGCATCGAAAGTAGCTTTAACCACGTTATGTGGATTTGAAGATCCTTGTGATTTAGACAATACATCGCTAATTCCAACAGACTCTACTACCGCTCTGACAGATCCCCCAGCGATTACTCCAGTACCCAAAGATGCAGGCATCAAGAATACACGAGCTCCACTGAATTTCCCTTTTTGCTCATGAGGGATAGTATGACCATTTAATGGAATACGTACTAAGTTTTTCTTTGCATCTTCCACCGCTTTAGCGATTGCTTCAGAAACATCCTTAGATTTACCCAAACCATGACCCACTACACCGTTCTCATCACCAACTACAACTACAGCAGAGAAACCAAACGCTCTCCCCCCTTTAGTTACTTTGGTAACACGATTTACACTAACCAAACGGTCTTTCAAATCAAGACCACTTGGTTTTACAAATTCTACGTTTTTATAATTTTGATACATAACTAATTAGAATTTTAATCCAGCTTCTCTAGCACCGTCTGCTAATGATTTAACACGTCCGTGGTATAAATATCCATTTCTGTCGAAAGATACAGTTTCTACACCAGCTTTTAAAGCTTTCTCTGCAATTAGTTTCCCAACCGATGCAGCAGTTTCAATATTGGTTCCTCTTGTTATCCCAGCTTCTCTTGAAGAGGCTGTAGCTAGAGTTACTCCATTTACATCATCTATGACTTGAGCATAGATTTCTTTATTACTTCTGAATACAGAAAGTCTTGGTTTAGCAGCAGTTCCGCTTACAATCTTTCTGACTCTGAACTTTATACGTTGTCTTCTTTCAGATTTTGTTAATGACATAGTCTTAAATTTTAAGCTGATTTACCTGCTTTTCTTCTTAATTCTTCACCTACAAACTTGATACCTTTTCCTTTGTAAGGTTCTGGTTTACGGAATGAGCGAATTTTAGCTGCAACTTGTCCAACAAGTTGTTTGTCTGCAGAAGTTAATTTTACTAATGGATTCTTACCTTTTTCAGATATTGTTTCAACTGTTACTTCAGGAGCAATATCCATTAAAATGTTGTGAGAAAAACCTAAAGCTAAGTCTAAACGTTGCCCTTGGTTTGAAGCACGAAATCCAACACCCACTAATTCTAGTGTAAGTGTAAATCCTTCATTAACTCCAACAATCATATTGTTAATTAAGCTTCTGTATAAACCATGCTTAGATCTAATATCTTTTGCATCTGATTCACGCTCAACAATTACTTGTCCTTCTTCAACTTTTACAGTAACATCATTAATTTCCTGAGTAAGTTCGCCTAATTTTCCTTTAACTACAATCTCACCTTCTTTAACAGTAACTGTTACATCTGCTGGGATTGTTATTGGACTTTTACCTATTCTTGACATTTCTAAGTCTTTTTAATTAGTATACGTAACAAACTACTTCTCCACCAACATTCATTTGTTTCGCTTGTTTTCCAGTCATCAATCCTTTTGATGTTGAAATAATAGCGATTCCTAAACCGTTTAAGATTCTAGGAAGATCTGCTGAAGATGCATATTTACGCAAACCTGGTTTACTAATTCTCTGGATATCTCTAATAACTGACTCTTTAGTGTCTTTATCATATTTCAAAGCTATTTTGATCGTTCCTTGTACAGAACTGTCATCAAATTTATAGCTTAAGATATATCCTTGATCGAATAAAATTTTCGTGATTTCTTTTTTAAATTTAGATGCAGGAATTTCTACCACTTTGTGGTTCGCACGCACTGCGTTTCTAATTCTTGTAAGGAAATCTGCTATTGGATCTGTATACATTTTTTTTACCTTTAATCTTAATTACCAACTTGCCTTTTTAACTCCAGGTATCAATCCATTGTTTGCCATTTCACGGAACGTTACACGTGATAAACCGAATTGACGCATATACCCTCTAGGTCTTCCTGTTAATTTACATCTGTTATGTAAACGTACTGGAGAAGCATTTTTAGGTAATTTTTGTAAACCTTCATAGTCACCTGCTTCCAAAAGAGCTTTTCTTTTATCTGCATATTTAGCTACTAATGCTTGTCTTTTAACCTCACGGGCTTTCATTGATTCTTTAGCCATACTTAATTCTTTTTAAAAGGTAACCCTAATTCAGCAAGTAAAGATTTCGCTTCTTTATCTGTCTCTGCAGATGTAACGAAAGTGATATCAAAACCAGCGATTTTGTTTACTTTATCGATGTTGATTTCTGGGAAAATAATTTGCTCAGTAACTCCTAAGTTATAATTTCCTCTTCCATCAAAACCATCAGATTTAATTCCTGAAAAGTCTCTAACTCGTGGTAATGCAGAAGTAACCAAACGGTCTAAAAATTCATACATTCTTTCTCCACGTAACGTTACTTTTGCCCCAATTGGCATTCCTTTTCTTAATTTAAAAGAAGCAACGTCTTTCTTAGAGATGGTAGCTACTGCTTTTTGTCCAGTGATTTTTGTTAGCTCTTCTACTGCGTAGTCAACTAATTTTTTATCTGAAACGGCAGCTCCAACTCCACGGCTTACAACAATTTTTTCAAGTTTAGGAACTTGCATTACATTTTTGTAACCGAATTCTTCAGTAAGAGCAGAGATTACTCTGCTTTTATATTCCTCTTTAAGTCTTGGTATATAAGCCATAACTATAATACTTGATTTGATTTTTTAGAAACTCTTACTTTTTTCCCATCCTCAACTCTCATAGCTACTCTTGTAGCTTCGTTAGTTTTTGGATCTATCAATGCGATATTTGAGATATGAATAGGAGCTTCTTTTTTAACAATTCCACCTTGAGGGTTCGTAGCACTAGGCTTAACGTGTTTTGAAATCATATTCACCCCTTCAACAATAGCTTTGTTTTTTTCACGTAATACTCGTACTACTTTCCCTTCTGATCCTTTATGATCACCAGCGATAACGCGTACAGTATCTCCTGATTTTATCTTTAGCTTCATCATCTTTTGAACGAATTATAACACCTCAGGTGCTAATGATACAATTTTCATGAATTGTCTTTCACGAAGTTCTCTTGCTACAGGACCAAAAACGCGAGTACCTCTCATTTCTCCAGCAGCATTTAACAATACACATGCGTTATCATCAAATCTGATGTAAGAACCATCAGCTCTTCTCACTTCTTTTTTAGTACGAACAACAACTGCAGTCGAAACAGCTCCTTTTTTCACTCCTGAATTTGGCGCTGCATCTTTAATTGTAACTACAATTTTATCTCCAACAGAGGCATAACGACGTTTCGTTCCTCCAAGTACACGGATAGTCAAAACTTCTTTTGCTCCCGTGTTGTCTGCTACTTTAAGTCTAGATTCTTGTTGTACCATAATTATTTCGCTCTTTCAATAATTTCAACTAATCTCCAACATTTTGATTTAGATAATGGACGTGTTTCCATAATTCTAACTGTATCACCAATGTTGCAGTCGTTTGTTTCGTCGTGAGCAACGTATTTTTTCGTTTGCTTCACGAACTTACCATATAATGGGTGTTTCTCTCTACGAGTTTCAGAAACAACAATAGATTTCTCCATTTTGTTACTTGTAACAACACCTATTCTTTCTTTTCTTAAATTTCTTTTTTCCATCTTTCAGCAGAATACAATTATTGTAACTCTCTTTTGCAAAGCTCAGTTTTAACTCTTGCGATAGATCTTCTTACTCCTCTTATTTGAAGAGGATTCTCTATCGGAGAGATTGCGTGAGCTGATTTTAGGTCAGTATATGTGCTTGTTAGTTGAACAAGTTGCTCTTGTAACTCAGCTACAGATAGATTTACTATTTCTGATTGTTTCATAATAATATTAGATTATGCTTCGAAATCTCTAGCAACGATAAACTTAGTTTTTACAGGAAGTTTTTGTGCAGCTAAGCGTAATGCTTCTTTTGCTACTGAAAGTGGTACTCCACCAACTTCAAACATGATTCTTCCTGGTTTAACAACAGCAACCCAGTATTCTACTGCACCTTTACCTTTACCCATACGCACTTCGAGAGGTTTCTTTGTTATAGGCTTGTCCGGGAAAATCTTAATCCACAACTGTCCCTCACGTTTCATAAAACGAGTAGCTGCAATACGAGCCGCCTCAATTTGACGTGAAGTAATGAATGATGAATCTAAAGATTTAATACCAAACATACCATTTGAAAGTTCAAATCCTCTTTGAGAAATGCCTTTCATTTTACCCTTCTGTACCTTACGGTATTTTGTTCTTTTAGGCTGTAACATTTTTCTTTAGTTTAAAAATTACTTTCTTTTGCGTTGGTTAGGTCTTCCCGATTTTCCTGATCCTGATGATTTGGATTGTTTCTTATCCATACCAACTAACGGAGAAAGATCTCTCTTACCGTAAACCTCACCTTTCATGATCCACACTTTGATTCCCATTCTACCATAAGTAGTATGAGCCTCTGCAAGTGCATAATCAATATCAGCTCTGAAAGTAGATAAAGGAATTCTACCATCTTTGAAAGTTTCCGAACGAGCCATCTCTGCCCCATTCAAACGACCTGAAATCATAACTTTGATTCCTTCTGCATTCATTCTCATCGCTGCACCAATTGCCATACGGATAGCACGACGGTAAGAAATCCTGTTTTCGATTTGACGAGCAATACTAGCAGCCACTAGGAACGCGTCAAGCTCTGGTCTTTTAATTTCAAAAATATTAATTTGAACTTCCTTATCAGTAATCTTTTTCAATTCCTCTTTCAACTTATCTACCTCTTGTCCACCTTTCCCGATAATAATACCAGGTCTTGCAGTAGTGATAGTAACGGTTACAAGTTTTAAAGTTCTCTCAATGATTACTTTTGATACACTAGCTTTTGATAAACGAGCATGGATATACTTTCTGATTTTGTGATCTTCGGCCAATTTATCACCGTAGTCATTTCCACCATACCAGTTTGAGTCCCATCCTCTGATAATACCAAGGCGATTCCCGATCGGATTAGTTTTTTGTCCCATACTGTTTATTAATTGCTTTGTGTGTTATTACTAGCTCCTAACACGATTGTAACGTGGTTAGAACGTTTTCTAATTCTGTGTGCTCTTCCTTGTGGAGCAGGACGAAGTCTTTTCAACATCATTCCACCATCCACTCGAATTTCCTGAACAAACAACCCAGCAGCCTCTAAATCAGCCTCACTGTTCTTTGCTTGCCAGTTTGCAATTGCAGACAAAAGCAACTTCTCTAATTTACGTGAAGCTTCTTTTGAACTGAATCTTAATATATTTAGAGCTTTTTCTACTTTTTGTCCTCTAACAAGATCAGCTACTAAGCGCATCTTTCTAGGTGAAGTAGGGCAATTATTTAGCTTAGCAAAAGCAACTTGCTTGTTAGCTTCTTTAATCTGCTCGGCTCTCTCTCTTTTACGAACTCCCATAGCTTCTTATTATTTTTTACCTTTATTCTTTGCACCAGCGTGACCTCTAAAAGATCTTGTTGGTGAAAATTCCCCTAATTTATGTCCTACCATGTTTTCTGTAACGTAAACTGGTACAAATTGACGACCATTATGCACTGCGATAGTTTGCCCAACGAAGTCAGGAGTAATCATTGAAGCTCTAGACCAAGTCTTAACCACTCCTTTATTACCACCTTCGATATTTTGTTGAACTTTTTTCTCTAATTTATAGTGAACATAAGGTCCTTTTTTTAATGAACGTGCCATGTCTTACTCTTTTATTTCTTTCTACGTTCTACGATATACTTGTTACTCGCTTTAACCTTTGAACGAGTTCTGTATCCTTTAGCCGGCATTCCATTTCTAGAACGTGGGTGTCCTCCAGAAGAACGACCTTCACCACCTCCCATTGGGTGATCTACCGGGTTCATCGCTACAGCTCTTGTTCTTGGTCTTCTACCTAACCATCTAGATCTACCTGCTTTTCCAGATACGATCAACTGATGATCATGGTTAGAAACAGCTCCAATAGTAGCCACACAAGTCAAAAGGATCAAACGAATCTCTCCTGATGGCATTTTAATAGTAGCATACTTACCATCTCTTGCTACTAACTGAGCAAAAGTTCCTGCAGAACGTGCAATCACAGCTCCTTGTCCAGGGCGCAATTCAATACATGAAATCACAGTTCCCAAAGGAATTTTACTTAAAGGCATTGCATTACCAACTTCTGGCATTGCATCTGGTCCTGAAACTACAGTTTGACCAACTTTCATACCGCTTTGAGCAATCACATACGATTTCGCACCATCAACATACGCCAATAAAGCAATAAATGCTGTACGATTCGGATCATACTCAATTGATTTCACAACAGCAGGAACCCCTACTTTTGTACGTTTGAAATCAATCATACGATATCTTTGTTTATGACCACCACCTAAGTAGCGCATGGTCATTTTTCCTTGACTATTTCTACCTCCAGATTTTTTTTTCGGTGCAAGCAAGCTACGCTCCGGCTTATCAGTTGTTATAGCGTCAAAACTATTCACAACTCTAAAACGCTGACCTGGGGTAATAGGTTTTAATTTTCTAACTGACATTGTTTATTAGATATTTGAATAAAAGTCTATTGTCTCTCCTTCTTTTACTTCAACTATTGCTTTCTTAAAAGCATTAGTTTTACCGTTAATCATTCCACTTTTAGTGTACTTAACTGATCTTTTTGCACCATAATTCATAGTAGCAACATTCACAACAGCCACACCATACGCAGCTTCCACTGCGTTTTTGATCTGGATTTTGTTCGCTCTTCTATCAACTACGAAACCAAAACGATTGAAAACTTCACCGTCTTTAGTAATTTTTTCGGTAATTATAGGCTTAATTAAAATGCTCATCTTCCTATTATTTACTTAAATTTTCTACAATTCCGCCCAAAGAACCCTCTGTTAAGACTAAACTTGACGTATTTAAAATAGCGTAAGTACTTAATTCTGAGTTAGTTACAACAGAAGCCTTCTCTAAATTGCGTGATGACAAATATACATTTTTATTTGATTCACCCAACACAAATAGAGATTTTTTATTTTCTAACCCTAAAGCACCCAAAACTTTGATAAATTGTTTTGTGTTTGGAGTTTCGAATGTAAAGTCTTCAACTACGATTAAATTAGACTCTTGAACTTTAATTGAGAAAGCTGATTTACGAGCTAAACGTTTTAAGTTCTTGTTTAATTTAAAAGAGTAACTTCTTGGTCTTGGTCCGAAGATTGTTCCTCCTCCTTTAAACAAAGGGTTTTTTATACTTCCTGCACGAGCAGTACCTGTTCCCTTTTGTTTTTTAATCTTACGAGTACTTCCGGTAACTTCAGCTCTTTCTTTAGCCTTATGCGTCCCTTGTCTTTGATTTGCTAAATATTGTTTAACATCAAGATATACTGCGTGTTTGTTTGGCTCTACACCAAATACTGAATCCAAAAGTTCAACTTTTCTTCCAGTATCTTTTCCTGTGATATCTAAAACTTTTACTTCCATTACTTCTGAATGATTACATAAGAGTTTTTATGTCCTGGAATCGCTCCCTTAACAACAAGTAGATTCTTTTCAGCAACTACTTTTAAAACTCTAAGGTTTTGAACTGTTACATTTACTCCTCCCATTCTTCCTGCCATTCGCATTCCTTTGAATACTCTTGAAGGATAAGATGAAGCTCCAATTGATCCTGGCGCTCTTAAACGATTCTTTTGTCCGTGAGTAGTTTGTCCTACCCCACCGAATCCATGACGCTTAACAACACCTTGAAAACCTTTTCCTTTAGATACACCTTGAACATCTACGAAGTCACCCTCTTGAAAAAGATCTACAGTGATAACATCACCTAATTTATACTCGCTTTCAAATTCTTGGATTTCAACGACTTTTCTTTTTGCAGATGTTCCCGCTTTTTTAAAGTGACCTAACTCAGCTTTAATAGCGTGTTTATCTGTCTTGTCATCGAAACCAAGTTGCAAAGCTTCATACCCGTCAACCTCATTGGTTCTGACTTGGGTAACGACACATGGACCTACTTCAACTACTGTACATGGAATATTTTTCCCGTTCTCGTCGAAAATACTAGTCATGCCGATTTTTTTACCAATTAACCCAGACATAAATATTAATTATTAATTATTGAATTTTACTTATTTAAATTCTAAAAAAACCAAGTATCCAATTTCAAAATCAGATACTTGATTTAAGTTTTTGTATTACAAGAAATTTATCACACTTTGATTTCAACTTCAACACCACTTGGCAACTCTAATTTCATCAAAGCGTCAATAGTTTTTGAAGATGAAGAGTAGATATCTAGCAATCTTTTATAAGAGTTAACCTCAAACTGCTCTCTTGCTTTTTTGTTTACGTGTGGAGAACGTAAAACAGTGAAAATCTTCTTGTGAGTAGGCAAAGGAATTGGTCCTGTCACTACTGCACCTGTACTTTTTACAGTTTTTACGATTTTTTCTGCTGATTTATCAACCAACATATGATCGTAAGATTTTAATTTTATTCTAATTTTTTGACTCATGTTCTTTTAAGATTAAGCGTTTCCTTTTGCTTTTGCAATTACTGCCTCAGAAATATTTGATGGCGTTTCAGAATAGTGCGAAAACTCCATTGTAGAAGTTGCTCTACCTGATGATAATGTTCTTAATGTAGTAACATATCCAAACATTTCTGATAAAGGAACAGAAGCCTTAACAACTTTTGCACCAGCTCTATCATCCATGCTATTGATTTGACCACGACGACGGTTTAAGTCACCTACAATATCCCCCATGTTTTCCTCTGGAGTTAAAACCTCTAACTTCATAATTGGCTCAAGAATAACAGCTCCCGCAGCTTTAGCAGAATCTTTATATCCCATTTTAGCAGCCAATTCAAAAGATAAAGCATCCGAGTCAACCGCGTGGAAAGATCCATCAGTTAAAGTAACTTTCATTGAATCCATTTCGAATCCAGCCAAAGGACCTTGCTTCATTGCCTCTCTAAATCCTTTCTCTACAGAAGGGATATATTCTTTAGGAACGTTACCACCTTTAACTTCGTTTACAAACTGTAATCCAACAGCTGCTTTTCCGTCAACATCATCAGCAGGTCCGATTTTGAAAACGATATCAGCGAATTTACCACGACCACCTGATTGTTTTTTATAAACTTCTCTATGATCAGCATTACGAGTCAACGCTTCTTTGTATTCTACTTGAGGCTCACCTTGATTAACTTCAACTTTAAACTCTCTTTTCATACGATCGATAAGTACATCTAAATGCAACTCACCCATACCAGAAATAATAGTTTGTCCTGAAGCTTGGTCAGTTTTAACTGTAAAAGTTGGATCTTCTTCAGACAACTTAGCTAAAGCCATACCCATTTTATCAACGTCAGCTTTTGTTTTTGGCTCAATAGCAACCCCGATTACTGGATCTGGGAAAACCATACTTTCCAAAACAATTGGATGCTTCTCATCACAAAGAGTATCTCCTGTTTTGATATCTTTAAACCCTACTGCTGCACCAATATCTCCTGCCTCAATGTATTCAACTGGATTTTGTTTGTTAGCATGCATTTGGTAGATACGAGAGATACGCTCTTTATTTCCTGAACGTGTGTTCAAAACATAAGAACCTGCATCTAAATGTCCAGAATAAGTTCTAAAGAAAGCCAAACGTCCTACATAAGGATCCGTAGCAATCTTAAACGCTAATGCAGAGAATGGATCTGTAACAGATGGCTTACGAGTAACCGGTAACTCTGTATCAGGATTTGTCCCTTCAATAGCTTCTTTATCCATTGGAGAAGGTAAGTAACGACAAACCGCATCCAACATAAACTGAACACCTTTATTTTTAAATGAAGAACCACAAGTCATAGGAATAATACTCATATCTAGAGTCGCTGCACGCAACGCTTTATGAATCTCATCTTCTGAAATAGAATCCTCATCCATCATATATTTCTCTAACAATTCTTCATCATAAGCAGCAACCTCCTCGATCAATTGTCCTCTGTATTTTCTTACATCAGCCAACATATCTTCAGGAATGTCAATGATATCAAATGTAGAACCGTAGTTCTCATCATGCCATTCGATAGCACGATTTTTCACCAAGTCAACAATACCTTTAAAATCTGCTTCATCACCAATTGGCAAAACAATCGGCACTGCATTTGACTTCAACATATCCTTAACTTGCTGACAAACAGCCAAGAAGTTAGCCCCTTGACGGTCCATTTTATTTACAAACCCCATACGTGGAACTTTGTAATTATCTGCTAATCTCCAGTTAGTCTCTGATTGTGGCTCAACACCATCAACAGCACTAAATAAGAAAACCAACCCATCCAACACACGCAATGAACGGTTTACCTCTACAGTAAAGTCAACGTGTCCTGGTGTATCGATAATATTAAAATGGTATTCCATTGATTCAGGTAATTTCTCACCTTGATTCGTTGGAAAACTCCAAGTACAAGTAGTCGCTGCAGATTGGATAGTAATACCTCTTTCCGCTTCTTGCTCCATCCAGTCCATAGTAGAAGATCCTTCGTGAGTCTCTCCCATTTTATGGTTTTTACCAGTATAAAACAAGATACGTTCTGTAGTAGTTGTCTTTCCAGCATCGATGTGAGCAGCGATACCAATATTTCTTGTGTATTTTAAATCTCTAGCCATGGTTTTATATTTCTTACGGATTAAAATCTAAAGTGAGAGAATGCTTTATTCGCTTCAGCCATCTTATGAGTATCCATTCTTTTCTTCACAGCAGCACCTTCTTCTTTAGCAGCAGCTAAAATCTCAGAAGCCAATTTAGAAGCCATAGATTTCTCATTTCTTCTTCTCGCATAAAGAATCATCCATTTCATAGCCATAGAAATCTTTCTATCTGGACGAATTTGCATTGGAATTTGGAATGTTGCTCCACCCACACGACGAGAACGAACTTCTACGTGAGGCATAACATTAGTCAAAGCATCTTTCCAAATTTCTAATGAAGATTTCTCTTCATCTTGCTTCTTCTCTTCTACAATGTCTAAAGCATCATAGAATACTTTAAAAGCAGTCGATTTTTTACCATCCCACATCAAGTTATTAACGAAACGCGTTACTAATTGATCATTAAATTTAGGATCTGGTAAAAGAGGTCTTTTTTTAGCCTGTCTTTTTCTCATGTCTTTTTCTTAAACGTTTAAACGATTACTTTTTGTCTTTAGGGCGTTTTGCTCCGTACTTAGATCTTCTTTGAGTTCTTCCGTTTACTCCGGCAGTATCCAAAGCACCACGAACAATGTGGTATCTAACACCTGGCAAGTCTTTCACCCTTCCACCTCTAACTAATACTATCGAGTGCTCTTGAAGATTGTGTCCTTCTCCTGGGATGTAAGCATTTACCTCATTACCATTTGTCAAACGTACCCTTGCAACTTTACGCATTGCAGAGTTAGGTTTTTTTGGTGTAGTGGTATAAACACGCGTACAAACCCCTCTTCTTTGAGGACAAGAATCCAAAGCAACCGATTTACTCTTCTTAGTCAATTGGGTTCTCCCTGTTCTTACTAATTGTTGAATTGTTGGCATAATGTTTATTAATAATTTCTACAATATATTATCTCCGCACTTTATACGGGGTTGCAAATATATGAAGTATATTTTTTATTTCCAACTTCAATTCATTAATTTTCAAACGCATTCTATTTTTTTTACGCAGAGCCACAAGGGCTTACTATTTGATAAATTCAAAATAGTAAAACAACCACCCATCAAATTTAGTTTTTATGAATTACATCTTTATCAACCACAATTTACATAACTTTAGTTCGTTTTTTAAAAACATTATTAGACTAACTAAATAGACTCATCTTTTAACTAGTTTTGCAATTAAACCAAGCAATACAAACCACAATTATCTCATCGTGATCAGATCTACACTAATCTTATTGTCGCTCCTTATAACTACACTTTGTTCAGGACAAGCTATGCTAACCTTAGATATAAAGGGATCCGATATAAAAGAGCAAAGTGAAATTGACAAAGTCGCATTTAATAAGAATCACGTCAATTACAAGTCTATTCAAAAAACACTATCCAAAATAGAAGCATCACTTTCAGAAAATGGCTATTTGGGTTTTTCTAAATCTTTTACTCAAGCAGACAGCCTTATAACCTACACCTACCAACTAGGCCCGCAAACAAACACAATAAGAATAAGCACAGTTGAACTAGATCCAGAAACAATTCACCAACTACAATTACCCCAAACAATAACCCACCCTTTTACCGACACAAAAAAGACCATTAACCAGATTCTTAATAAGCTCGAAAAAGAAGGTTATGGCACAAGTAAAGTAGCGTTAACAAAATACCGAATTAAAAACGACACTCTTTACAGTACACTCGTTATTGAAAAGAGTTCGAAAAGAAAACTAGATAAAGTCGAAATCATAAGTACCGACAAAGTTCCTACATCGATGATCCTTACAAGTCTGAAACCTGAATTACACAAAACCTATTCAGAGACAGCTGTAGCAAGAATCAATGCTAAAATTGATCAATTTAACTTCTTAGAAAAAATAAAACCCAGTGAAACACTCTTCAAACAGGACAGCACTGCTGTATATCTGTATTTAAGAAAAAGAAATACAAATCAATTTGACGGCTATATGGGATTCAATAATGATGATGATGGAAAAATCAAGTTAAACGGATACTTAGATCTTAAATTAAACAACATCCTTAATCACGGTGAAAACTTTGCTATAACCTGGAAAAACAACGGAAACAAACAAGTTGATTTCAGCCTACAAACCGAAATTCCTTATGTATTCAAAACCCCTATTGCAGTCAAAGGTAGCATCGATATTCAAAAACAAGACAGTACATACCAAAACACCAATTTAGAAATCGGATCTGGTTATTATTTCAACTACCAAAGTAAAGCCTTCGTTGGCTACCAAACTTTAAGTTCAGCTACAAACACAGACAATAAAAGTTTTCAAAACTACGACAGCAAATACATCACCTTAAGCTATGAATACCTTAAACAAAATAAACACGCACCTTTATTTCCTTTAAATTTCCGCGCATTTACCAAAATTGGATATGGAAAAAGAAACACAGAGGACAACAAAACAAAACAAGCTTACATCGAAGCAACAATTGAAAAAAACTTCTCACTTAACCCTAAGAACCTTGTATACATACAGTGGAACAATTATATTTTATTTAGTGATGATTACTTATTCAATGAACTAAAGCGATTTGGAGGAGCACATACCCTAAGAGGCTTTGCGGAAAACAGTCTAAATGGCAAGGCCTACTCAATCCTAAATACAGAATACAGATTCGTTTTAGCCTCAAACATTTTCGTAAACACAATAGTAGACTATGCTTACCAAGAAGATGCCACAGAAAACAAAAACCATTTATATGCTTTTGGTTTTGGAATAGGCATGCTAACCAAAAACGGAAGACTCCAGCTATCTTTTGCTAACGGAAAATCACCACAACAAAAAATGAGTTTAGACAACACTACCATACACATCAACCTAAGCACGTATTTTTAAATCACCATCGATAAATAAAAAATAAACCTCCTATATCTTTCCATATTGTATTTTTCCAAACCATTGAATTACGTCACCTTATAGTCCTTTGGCTGAAAATAACAGCAAGGAATCTAAACCTCCTTTGCAAATAATTTATTTTGAATTTTACACAACAATTAAAGGGCTTTTTTTTAATATCTTTGCAAGATGGAACAAGACAATCAAATCTTTGGTATTCGCGCTATTATCGAAGCCATCGAAGCAGGAAAAGATATAGACAAAGTATTCATTCAAAAAGAAGCGCAAGGCGAACTTATGAACGAACTACTTAAGACGTTGAAAAAAAACAACATTAATTTTTCATATGTACCTATTGAAAAGTTAAACCGATTAACCAAAAAGAATCACCAAGGAGCTGTCGGAACAATTGCTCCTATTTCATTTGTATCACTTGAAACACTTGTTGAAGGTGTTTTAGAACAAAAAGAAAATCCTTTGTTTTTGATTCTAGATCAACTGTCTGATGCACGTAATTTTGGTGCTATTATCAGAACAGCTGTTTGCTGTGGTGTTGACGGAATTATTATTTCCAAAAATGGAGCTGCTCCAGTAAATGGAGATACAGTAAAAACTTCTGCAGGTGCAGTTTTTAATATTCCTATCTGTAAAGTAGATCACATTAAAGATGCTGTTTTTTATCTTCAAGGATCAGGTGTTAAAACTCTTGGTGCAACCGAAAAAGCGGAAAAAGAAATTTATGATGTAGCCCTTAATGTACCTTTGGCAATCGTTATGGGAAGTGAAGACAGAGGAATCAATCCTTCGGTACTCAAAATTATTGACGAAGCAGCAAAACTACCAATGTTCAACACTATTGCTTCACTAAACGTATCAGTAGCTTGTGGAGCATTCTTATACGAAACATTAAGACAAAGACGCTAATATTTTATACAGCTTAGTAAAAAAGAAGAGAAAACCTAATCCGTTTTCTCTTCTTTTTTTGTCTCAACATAAGAATACAAAATTGGTAAACTTGATCGAAAACGACAACTATTCAGCTCTTCGCTCAACACTTTAGGCTCTTCTTTTGGAATAATAATAAATTTACCATTTTCATCAAAGCAACGCATAAAAGGATCGTCTTCCGGTCTGTAGTCTGGCTGTTGCCAATCATACTTATAAATTTGCTCATCAACATACTCTGGAGCTTTCAGGACAAGGCTTAATACAAAACCTGTGACGAACCCACTTAAATGCCCCTCCCAAGAAATAGAATCTTCTACATCAGGGAAAATATACCACAACATACTTCCATATAAAACAACAATAACCAAAGACAAAGAAACAAGTCGAAAATACCGAGTTTGTATACCTTTAAAAAACATAAAACTCACCAAAACATAGATCAGCCCACTAGCTCCTATATGATAACTTTCACG
>JASLDM010000038.1 GCA_030151565.1 Flavobacterium sp.
ATTTACTTACAAAAAAGAGAGAATTACCGAATTGAGTAACATGCCATTTATGGATGAAGAAAAGCCGAATAAAGATTCAAATTTAGATAAGTTATGAAAAGATTTTTCCCAGTTTATGTCAGAGTGCCATTGCTCTTCGTTCTATTCTACTTTGCGTTAGAGCTGCTAATTGACTCTGGAGATAAGCCAGCATTTATAGAACATCCGATTGTTTTAATACTTTTAGGGTTATTCTTATTTGCTTTGATTGCAGTAGAGATTGTAGCTGCAGCTACAAATAAAATAATGGATCGCTTGATGACAGCTGAAGAACGTGCTGAAAAGGAACGACTTGAAAAGTTACCTTTAGGACAGTCACCTGCAATCAAGAAAATTATGGCAAAATTAACTCGTTCAAAATCTATTGAGAGTGAAGGAGAGTTAATGTTAGATCATGATTATGATGGAATTAAAGAGTTAGATAATGAATTACCGCCTTGGTGGGTTGGATTATTCTATGTAACAATCATTTTCTCGGTAGTGTACATATTAAGATTCCACGTATTTAATGGAGATAATCAAGTAGTTGAATTTGAAAAAGAAATGATTGCAGCAAAAGCAGCTGTTGAGGAATACAAAAAAACAGCTCCAGATATGCTTACAGCAGATCAAGTTGTGTTTTCTGATGATCCAGCGGTAATAGCAGGAGGTAAGAATCTTTTCGATACAAACTGTGTTGCTTGTCACCGTGCTGATGGTGGTGGTGGAATTGGACCAAACCTTACAGATGAATTCTGGATCTTAGGAGGGGGAATGAAAAACATTTTCAATACTATAATGGAAGGTGGACGTGACGGAAAAGGAATGGTTGCTTGGAAATCTATAATCAAGCCTTCGGACATTGAGAAAATAGCAAGTTATATTATTACCCTACAAGGAACAAATCCTGCAGATGCAAAAGCAGCTGAAGGAGAGGTTTGGGTAGATGAAGCAGTCGCAACTGGAGCTGAAGAAGCAACAGGCGAAGGCGAAGTGGCAGAAACAGAAGAAGTTATTGCAGAGTAAATTTTATTATAAATATGCTAACATAAATAAACTAGGCTGAGGAAATTGTTTTTTTCTCAGCCTAATTTAAAAAATCAAGTTTTAAAATGGCAAAATTACCTGACGAAAGTTTTAGAGATTCTATCGGAACTATCAGTGAAGATGGAAAAAGGGTTTGGATGTTTCCAAAGAAACCATCTGGACGTTATTACGACAAAAGAAAAATCGTTAGTTACTTATTAATCATTTTTCTTATAGCGGCTCCATTTATAAAAGTAAATGGGAATCAGTTCTTATTATTTAATGTAATCGATAGAAAGTTCAATATTTTTGGATTTCCTTTCTGGCCTCAAGATTTTTATTTAGTTGTTATTTCAATGATAATTGGGGTTGTGTTTGTGACACTCTTTACAGTGTCCTTTGGTCGTATATTCTGTGGTTGGATTTGTCCACAAACTATTTTTATGGAGATGGTTTTTAGACGCATCGAATTTTGGATTGACGGGGATAGAGGAGCTCAAATGCGACTTAAAAAACAAAAGTGGAATGCAGAAAAGATTAGAAAGAGATTATTGAAGTGGTTTATCTTTTTCTTGATTTCCTTTATTATTGCCAATGTTTTTCTCTCATATATCATCGGTAGTGATGAGGTTTTAGCCTTAGTTGAGGAGGGACCAATGGCGAATGTAAGAACGCTTATCAGTCTGTTGATTTTTACCTCTGTTTTCTATTTTGTATTTACTTGGTTTAGAGAGCAAGTTTGTATCATTGCTTGTCCATATGGTAGATTACAAGGCGTATTGTTAGATAATAAATCTATAATTGTTGCTTATGACTACGTGAGAGGTGAAGGAGAAAATGGTAGAGCTAAGCTTAAAAAGAGTGTAGACAGAGAAGAAGCAGGATTTGGCGATTGTATTGATTGTCGTCAATGTGTAAATGTTTGTCCAACAGGAATTGATATCCGTAACGGAACTCAGTTAGAGTGTGTAAACTGTACCGCTTGTATTGATGAATGTGACCACATGATGGATAGTGCAGGATTTGAAAGAGGTTTAATACGTTATGCTTCTGAGGATGAGATTGCCAAAAATGAGAAGTTCAAGTTTACTCCTAGAATGAAAGGATATGTAGCTGTGCTAAGTATTTTAATAGGAATTCTAGTTGGATTATTGTTCTTAAGAACTGATGTAGAAGCTACAGTGCTGCGTTTACCAGGACAGACTTTTGAACATAAAGGAGAAATGATCAGTAATGTTTATACTTATAAAATTGTAAACAAAACGGTTAAGGATTTCGATGATATTCATTTTAAATTAATCGAACCTGATGGGCGTGTGATTTTGGTTGGAAATGATAACATCAAAGTAGAAAAAGAGAATTATGCACAAGGAACTCTTTTTGTTGAAATACATCCAGCCTTTTTAAAAGGACATAAAACTAAAATTAAGATAGAAGTTTATGATGGCGATAGATTGGTTCAGACAACATCAACAAACTTTTTGAGTCCTAGAAGTTTTAATTAAAAGAATTAAAAAAAACAATATTATGAAATTTAATTGGGGAACAGGTTTGGCGATCGGAATGGGACTGTTTATGATCTTTATACTTCAGTACGTGATACGTGTACAGATGGATAGTGGTCTAGATAATGAATTAGTCACAGAGGATTATTACCAACAAGAGGTTGAAGTAGATGGTAAGTATGATAGAGAGGTAAATTCAAAATCATTAGTGCACCCAGTTGTAATTACTTCTGATATGAATCAAGGAATTTCCATTGATTTTCCAGAGGAATTTGAATATTCGAAAATTAAAGGTAAAGTATCCCTTTATAGACCGTCCAACCAAAAATTAGACTTTGAAATTCCTATCTCATTGTCTTCTTCAAATTTGCTCATACCTAACAAAGATTTGGTTGGCGGTCGTTGGGATATTGCTGTCGAGTGGAGCTATAATGGTGTGCATTATAGAAATAGCGAGATTTTAAATTTAAAATAGGCTAATTTGATTACAGCATTTGTTTTTGGTTTAATAAGTAGCTTACATTGCATTGGGATGTGTGGTCCCATTGCAATGATGCTACCTATATCTCGAAATAATCCTGCGAAAAAAGTAATTCAAATATGTACGTATCATTTAGGACGTATTACTTCTTATGCCCTTTTAGGGCTTGTTTTTGGTCTTTTTGGTAAAGGTTTGTTTTTAGCAGGAATTCAACAGCAACTATCAATTGTTGTAGGTCTTTTAATGATTGTTTATGTTGTTGTTCCTCAAAATAAATTAGGTAAGTTGAATTTTTTAAAACCTATCTATAAATTAATTCAATCTTTAAAAAAAGCTTTAGGAAAGCAGTTTAAAAAACAGTCCTTCGGATCTCTTTATGCAATTGGATTTTTCAATGGTTTTCTTCCTTGCGGTATGGTGTATGTTGCTCTTTTTGGAGCACTAACTATGCAAGACATAGGCTTAGGAGCGCTATATATGGTGTTTTTCGGTTTGGGGACTATTCCATTAATGAGTACAATGGTATATATTCGAGATCTATTTTCTGATAAAGTTAGATTTACAATTTTGAAGTACTATCCAATAATCATACTGATTTTTGGAATTTTATTTATTGTTCGTGGATTAGGACTTGATATTCCGTTTTTATCACCTGATACCTTGAGCTTATTTGTGCAGCCTGAAGCTAATTGTTAGTGAGAAAGTAGTTCAATTGAGCTAACAGCATAAATATTTTAAAAAAAAACAAACACAATAATAAATGGAATTGCCTTAGTATGAGTCGATTCAATTTTGATCATCTATAAAGATGCTTTTTAGTGTATTTTTTTCTTCAAAATGATTTGTAAAAAAATAAAAGTATACTATATTTGCAATCTCAAAATGAGTCGCCGGTGTAGCTCAGCTGGCTAGAGCAGCTGATTTGTAATCAGCAGGTCGTGGGTTCGAGTCCCTCCATCGGCTCAAAAAAGCTTCCTTGTTCAAGGAAGCTTTTTTTTATTTACAAAAGTTTCTTCTCAAATAAATTCTACTTAATAATCGTGTTTTTCTTCGGATTTTAGTAAATTTATATGCAGCTTAATTTTAAGCTTTCTAAACTTGTATTAATTTAAAACCTTTTTACAATGGAATTTACCCCAAAGAAAGAAATAGCAAAACAGTTTTTGACTCTTATTGGAAATGGGGAGATCGATAAAGCTTTTGCTAATTATACAGCGCAGGATTTTAAACATCACAATCCTTTTTTTGCGAAAGAAAAAACAGCTTTGGTAGCTGGTATGAAAGAGCAGTTTGCTTCTTTTCCTGAAATGAAAGTAACTATTTTACGGTTAATAGAACAAAATGATTTAGTTATGGCACATTCTGTTGTTAAGAGACAACCAAAAGCACAGGAGGTGGTAGTTGTTCACATTTTTAGATTTAAAGAGCATTTGATAACAGAGTTTTGGGACATCCTTCAGCAAGTACCTGATGTAATTGTTAACGAGAACGGGACTTATTAGTAAAATAAAATCAGTTTGATTTGGAATTTGGGAATTGGAAAAAACACTTCTATAAAAATGGAAGAATAGCTTCTGAAGGAGCAATTGTAGATGGAAAAAAAGAAGGTGTTTGGACCTATTATTTAGCAAATGGTAAGATAAAGTCAAAAGGCGATTTTCAAAGTAATAAGATGCAAGGACTTTGGTCTTGGTATCGAAGTAATGGGCAATTAATGCAAGCTGGGAGTTTTGTTAATGACAAAAAAGAAGGCGTTTGGGAACGATTTGATGCCACCGGAAAAAAAGTATCTAGAGTTTTTTTTGAGAATGGGATTAAGGTAGCTGCAGAGGAAATATAAAATTTTGAATGGTTTTGAAATATGATTGTAACACAATACGATTGGTTTATTTATATTGAAATAGCATATTTGATTGGAGTATGTTTCATTGCATTAAGAGTGATTTATGATTCTAATTCAACTTCCAAGGCTTTAGCGTATTTATTACTTATCTTTTTTGTTCCCATTTTTGGAGTAATTTTTTATTTTTCATTTGGAGTAAATTATCGTAAACGAAAAATGTTTACAAAAAAATTGAAAGCAGATGATGCATACGGAGATCATCTGAATGAAAGATTACAAGCGATTCATTTAAGTTTTAAGCAAGGAAGAAATCCTTTAGTACAACAAAATCGAACACTTATAAAAATGCTTTCAAATTCTAACATGGGAGATAATCCATTGTTAATAGATAATCGGGTTGATATTCTGAGGAATGGTGAGAATTATTTTCCAAAGCTTATAGAGGATCTTAGAAATGCGAAAGAGTATATACATATCGAATATTATATTTACGAAGATGATATTGTAGGTAGGGAAATTGCCGATGTTTTAATAGCAAAATCGAGGGAGGGTGTTTCGGTTCGTTTTATTTATGATGATTTTGGATGTCGTTCGATTCGAAAAACCATTGTTAAGGAATTGCTAGATGCCGGCGTGGAAGCCTATCCGTTTAATGAAATTATTTGGATTGCGTTAGCTAATCGAATGAATTATAGAAATCACCGTAAAATTGTTGTTATTGATGGTATAATAGGATATACTGGAGGAATAAATGTTTCTGCGCGCTATGATAATAGAAAGAAAATGAGAAACGATCGCTTTTGGCGTGATACGCATATGCGTATTGAAGGGAATGGGACTTTTGGATTACAGCATATTTTTTTATGTGATTGGAACTTTTGTAGTGGACAAAATTTATTGATTAATCAAACGTTTTTTCCTGAGATTTCAAGTAAAGAAGATCGCAAACTTCCTGTCCAAATAATTTCTTCTGGACCAGATTCTGATTTGCCTAGTATTCTTTATAGTGTTTTACAATCGATACACAATGCACAAAGTGAAATTCTAATTACTACTCCATATTATATTCCAGATGAATCATTGCAACAGGCTATTATTATGGCAGCAATGAGTGGGAAGAAAGTAAAGATCTTATTGCCGGGGATTACTGATTCTAAATTGGTAAAATGGGCTTCAGAATCTTATTTTGAAGAACTGTTGAAAGTAGGTGTTGAGCTTTATTTTTATCAGAAAGGATTTATCCACGCAAAGACATTTGTTACAGATTCTGGAGTAAGTTCAATAGGTACTTGTAATTTGGATCACCGTAGTTTTGATTTGAATTTTGAAGTTAATGCTATGATTTACGATCAAGAATTCGCTCAAGAAATGCGTACGATGTTTTATGAAGATTGTAAACATGCAACTAAGTTAGAATATCATCAATGGCATAAAAGATCAAAATGGCATCGTTTCAAGAATAGCTGTATTCGATTGCTATCTCCTTTGTTATAATGTTGACAAAAGATAGTTTTTTTAAATTCAGATGGATTAGATATTTTTGCTAGATGGATTTACACGTGAGTTTACCTACAATGATTTCACATCAACACCGATTGCCTTCTGATTACGAAGGAGCGGTTGTAACAACTTTATTAGAAGCGAAAAACAATACTTCAGATGCATCTCAAACAATCTTGTATGTGCATGGTTTTTCTGATTATTTCTTTCAAGAGCATTTAATGGATTTTTATACCGAACGTGGTATTAATTTCTTTGCAATTGATTTAAGAAAGTATGGGCGATCGCTTTTACCACATCAAAGGCCAAATTATTGTCGATCGATGACGGAATATTTTACTGACCTTGAGTATGCGATTTCATTTATTTTGAAACAAAATGAAAGAACAAAGATATTTCTATTAGGACATAGTACTGGTGGACTTTTGGTTACTTATTATGCTCAAATAGGAAAAATGCGATCTCATATTTCGGGATTGATTTTAAACTCCCCCTTTTTTAGATTTAATGTTTCGAATTGGCTGAAACCTTCTATTCCTTATTTAGCGCGATTAGGTTTGAAATTAAATCCTTTTATTGCGTTTAATGGTGGTGTTTCACCGATTTATGGGCAAAGCTTACACCGAAAATATTATGGGGAATGGGAGTTTGATCTCAATTTGAAACCTGTGGATGCTTTTCCTGCCTATTTGGCTTGGATTTTAGCAGTATACGAAACTCAGGAAGATATTTTAAACCAACCTTTTTTGGCTATGCCTATTTTATTAATGTATGCAAGTAAATCTTCAAAACCTAGACGATATAAAACAATAGCTCACGAATCAGATATTGTTTTAAATGTCGATGACATTAAAGAAGTAGGGGAGCAACTTGGCTCAAATGTAACAAGTTGTTCGATACAAAATGGAATACATGATTTGTTTTTAGCCTCCAAAAAAGTGAGAGATGAGGCAATGGAATTAACCATAACGTTCTTAGCGAATCAGAAATAAAAAATAAAAGCCGTTTTGATAATCAAAACGGCTTTTTAGTAAAATTGAAAAAAATAGTCTGGAATTAGAATAAACCTCCTCCAGTATTGCTGTTCTGTTGGGTATTGTTTTCTCTGTATTTACGTTGCATAGCTCTGTTTTTACCTGAACCAAACATATAGTTTACTCCAAAATATACAGATTGACTTTCCCATTTAAATGTTCCTTTTTGTGGATAAGGATATTCTCCATCAAAAGAATATTTCATAGTGTCAAAAATATCATTTACTCTCAAGCTAAAAGTTAGTTTGTTTTCCATCATACTATATCTTGCGCCCGCGTCAATTTTATACATCTCTTTTGTGTTAAATTGAATTCCGTCTGTATTTCCTCTATAGAAACCAAATAGATTTAAGCGCAATTGATTTGTTACTTTGAAATTACTGTTTAATCTAGCATTAAATGCATTCACATTAACTTCCCTAGACATAAAGTCTAATTGTGCTGTTTGTTCGTTGTAAATAGAAATTAAACCTTTTTGTGAAATACTTGAGAAATCAATTGCAGGTTGAATATCCCACCAAGACGTGATTTTGTAGTTAGCAGAAAGTTCAAATCCAAAGGCTTTGTTTGAATCAAAGTTATCGTATGTCATAATCATGTCATTCGGATTTTCAGTTTCGATATCGTCAAAAATAACATGGTTTATTTCATTGTTTATACTACGGTAATATACTCCAGCTGTAATGCTACTGCCTTTTTGTAGCATACGCGTATAGTTCAACTCTACAGAATTCGTAAACTGTGGTTCCAGTTCAGGGTTTCCAATATTGGTCATTGTAGGTGTTGCATATTGGCGTACTGGTTTTGTTTGCCAAATACCTGGACGATCTACACGACGACTATAACTTAATTGGAACAAGTCATTTTGAGTAAGATCGTAAGTTAAGTAAGCAGAAGGATAAAGTGTTAGATAATCATCTTTAAAGCCTGAAACTTTATCAAATGTAGTTTTTACTTTATAGCTTTCTAATCTCGCTCCAACTTGATAACTGAATTTATTGAATTTTTGTCCAAAAGTAGCATAAGCAGAAAAAATATCCGTATCGTAAGTATAATCTGTTTTTTGTTGATTTTGTACGGTTGGATTATTTGTAATGTAATCATTTTCATTTCGAGAGATGCGCGCTTCAGCTCCTAATTCCAATTTCCCGTTTTCAAGGATTGGGTTTACATAGTCTAAATTTACTGTTGTTAATTGATCTTTTCCGTTAGTACCATCGGTATACGCAAATGGATTCATCGTTCCAATAGTATTGTTGTAGTATGCATTTTGATCATTAGAATAACGGTTATGGTTTGCCTCTAAATCTAAAGTATGACCTTGTTTTTCAAAAAGGTGTTTGAATGCTAAGTTGTATGAACTGTTGATATTGTTTGATTTATAATCCGTTTCTTGTAAGATATTGTCAAAACTACCTAAAGGATATCGAATGTCTGTAATAGTATTCATATCTCCTTTGTATTTATTTTGGTTGGTATATACCGATAAAGTGTTTTTATCATTGATATAATAATCCATCCCAACCTTGTAAATATATGACTTCATATTGCTATTCATAGCAATGTCTTGTCTAGAATCTTGGTCAAAACGGTATAATTCTCCGTCATTTTTAGAATCTCCAAAATTACCACCTACGTTTCCAAAAAAGTTCACTTTTCCTTTACGGTAGTTTAAGTCTAAAGTATTGTTACTTTTAAAGTGTTGAGCAACGGTAGTTCCAGAACTTGCAGAACCGTTAAACCCATCGTTTGAGTTTTTGTGTAGAACTAAATTAATAATTCCAGACATTCCTTCTGGATTGTATTTTGCACTTGGATTAGTGATAAGTTCTATTTTCTTGATCGAAGTAGAAGGAATTTGTTTTAATAGTTGTGAAGGTTCAATGTTTGAAGGTCGTCCATCTATAAGAACACGTACGTTTGCATTTCCTCTAAGTGAAATATTTCCATCCTGATCAACATTTACAGACGGAATATTATTCATAATCTCTGAAGCCGTCGCTCCTGCTGTTGTTAAATCACGACCTACATTGATAACTCTTCGGTCTATTTTTTGTTCCACAGTTGAATGTTCTGCAACTATATTTAAACTTTCAAGTGTAGTTGCTTCAACTTCTAAGAATAAAGTACCTAGATCAAGTTGTGGAAGCGCTTCAGTTAATTCAATGTTTTTATAAAGCGTTTTGTATCCAATAAACTGTACATCTAAAGTATATTTTTTTAACGCTAAATTATTTAATACAAAGTTTCCTTTTTCATCCGTAAGTGCTCCTGTCAAAACAGCTTCACCTTCTTTTAAGGAAATTGTCGCATAGGGCACTACAGATTTTAAATCTGGATCGATAACAGAACCAGTAATCTTCCCTTTTTGTTGTGCAAACCCAGAACTTATGATTCCGAATATTAGCGCGATACATAGTTTTAATTTCATACTATTATTGAGTTTGAGTTTATAAAGCTCATTTTGCTTGTTTATGTTACACTAATAGTAGTATAATGTCTATTTTTGTTACATCAGTTTTTTTAAATTAAAATAAAAAGTATTTTTTTAAAATATAATGTTCTAGTATTTAGAATGTTGTGTGTTATTTATAATGATATTAAATATATGAGATATACGGTTTTTTGTGGATCTAGTTCTGGTACTGAATCTTTTTATAGAGAAGAGGCTTATGCCTTAGGAAAAGCTTTTAGTGAACGCAAGATAGGTTTGGTTTATGGTGGTGCTAGAGTTGGATTGATGGGGGCAGTTGCTGACGGGGCTTTAGATCATCAAGGAGAAGTTATTGGAGTGCTACCTCGTTTTTTGAAAAGTGTAGAAATAGAACACTTTAGATTAACGGAATTGCTTATTGTTGAATCAATGCACGAAAGAAAAGCAAAGATGGATGCCTTATCAGACGGGATCGTTGCTTTGCCAGGTGGTTTTGGTACTCTAGAGGAATTTTTCGAAATGCTGACTTGGGCCCAATTGGGATTACATCAAAAGCCAGTTGCATTATTGAATATTTTAGGATTTTATGACCCCTTGTTGGTTATGATTGACGAAATGGTTACAAAAGGCTTTTTAAAGTCCTCTAATAAAGATATGTTAGTAGTGGCAAATACTATAGATGAATTGTTAGATAAAATGGAAAAGTATCAAGCCCCTACAGAAGGAAAGTGGTTGGATAAAAGAATATTGTAATTAAACGGATATGCGTGCATCATTACTGAAAAATATTAAAAAATACATTTCTCTTACTAACGAAGAGGAAAAGAATTTAAAAGAATCATTCCAAACGGTATATGTTCCAAAGAAAACACATTTATTGGAGGCTGGTAAGATTTGTGATTTTGAAGCGTTTGTTGTTTCTGGCTGTTTTAGAGTTTATATTTTAGATGAAAAAGGTCAAGAACATGTTTTATATTTTGCAATTGAAGATTGGTGGTTAGCTGATTTGGATAGTTATAATCATGAAAAACCGTCTTTGTTGTATATGGAAGCCTTAGAGGATAGTGAGGTTTTATGGATTCCAAAAAACAGAAAAGAAGCTTTGTACGATGAAATAAAAGAGTTTGAATGTATGTTTCGTAAGATGACCCAAGTCCAATGCGTAGCATTACAACGACGAATTATTCAAAACTTATCTATGAATGCAGAGGAGCGCTATATTGATTTCTGTACGCGTTATCCCAAAATGCGTGCGCGTTTAACCAATTTACACATTGCTGCTTATTTAGGAATTTCTGCAGAATTTTTAAGTAAAATCAGAAAAAAAATATCTCAATAGCTTCTTATTGAATTAGTTCAATTTTTAAGAAGGTAGCTTAAGCTAATTTTGTACTTATATAAAAATATTTAAGTATGAAAAGAATAGTAGGTTTATTGGTTTTAACAATCATGAATAGTGTTTGCATTCAAGCACAAGGATTTAGAGAATTAGATAGTGAAGGTTTGCATTTTGATATTTTTAATGCAGACGAAAGTAGTTTTGGAATTGCCTCCGTGTTGGTGTCTGGAAAAGATAATGCTATCCTTTTTGACGCACAATTTACACGGAGTAATGCTGAAAAAGTAGCACAGTACATTTTAAAAAGTGGGAAAGAGTTACAGAGTGTTTTTATTACACATGGTGATCCTGATTTTTATTTTGGACTCGAGGTGTTAAAAAAATACTTCCCAAATGTTATAGCTTATACAACTCCCGAAAACTATAAGCATATTCAAGAAACAGCACAAAATAAATTAGACTTTTGGGGCGCTAATTTAGGAGATGCTATTCCAAAGAATATCGTATTACCTCAAATATTT
>JASLDM010000039.1 GCA_030151565.1 Flavobacterium sp.
CCAAAACAACTCAAGAGCTTTACTTAACAGTAAGGCTCTTTTTCTTTTGTTACCTCAAAAAAATCAGTGAACATTGGTTCAATCTCAAAAACTCAAATGTAATTACAAAAGAAACAAAGACTAAAAAAGCAATGGAACATCTATGAAAGCTATCAAAATCCTTTAGCAACTGAGTAAAAGAAGTTTCGCTTGACATAACTGTATTTATAAAGCAGATAGCTAAGAAATATTTTACTAATGCCCTACAAGTTTTCGACCATTGTTCACATATAAAAGCTTGTAGCAACGACTTTACAAAACGTTGGGATTAAGTATCATTGGCTTGAAATGGAAACCAAAAACAATACTGCTTTTTAGTTTGCATCCAGAAATCAAACAAGCTTACACCTTAACCAATAGATTGAAAGCTATATACAAGCAACGCATCATTAAAGAAATAGCAATGACAAAACTAGCACCACGGTTCAATCAAATTGAGAACAACCAACTTAAGCAACTCAATACCGCTTTCAAAACCTTTACACACCTTCCCTCGACATATTGACCTACTTTACCCACTTCCAACCCGTATCAATACTAGCTTATACACACCTACTACCAGACATCCACCACATTCGCACCACACACATTCGGAAAAAAAGCTGATTTCCGAGAGTCTATGGTACTTGTCTCGAACATGTCCCGAACAAGGTCTATTTGAGACTCCTTTAAAACAACAAAAAAACAAGAATTACATCCTATCAAGAAAAAGGCTAATAGACACACCTGTAGGTAAAAAACACTCCCTTAACCCCAACGCCACCACTTAGAGTAAAAAAAATATAGTGCAAAAAAAAAGCCTCTTGAAAAAGAGGCTTTGTATGATATAAAATTCAAAATTATTTTTTGAATTTAGCATATTTAGTTTTGAATTTATCAATACGTCCTGCTGTATCGATAAGTTTAGATTTACCTGTGTAAAATGGGTGAGATGTACGAGAAATCTCCATTTTAAAAACTGGGTATTCTACTCCGTCAACTTCGATAGTTTCTTTTGTATCTACTGTTGATTTTGTGATGAATACGTCTTCGTTAGACATATCTTTAAACGCTACTAATCTGTAATTTTCTGGGTGAATACCTTTTTTCATGATGTAAATCTTTTTAAAATAATGGTTATTTTTCCGTTTCGAAGCTTTCTTTTATCGAGAAAGGTGTAAACTTCCAAGTAACTTTTTTGTTTATAATTACTTTTATTTTCAGATGGCAAATTTACAATTAAATTTCAATTATCAAACATTTGTTTCTTTTTTTTGAAGTGATTTTTTATTTTGTAAAACATTTAAACGGCAATTCCCTATATTTGTACGTTATATACGGCATTACTACTATGGATAAGACGATTAAAAATAACGGACTGCGCTTCGGAATTCTATCAACAACTTGGTACACCTTAACAACGGTACTTATTTTCTTTTGGTTTCACGAGCTTTTTGTAAGTGTTTATATGGGATTTGCAAATACTTTGGCTAGCTTACTTATTGGAACCCTATCCATTGTTTTTGCTAAAAAGAAACTTGGAGGCTACATAACCTTCAAAGATGCCTTTACCTCTTTCTTAATCCCTATTGTATTAGGATTAGCAATGCACATTGTGGTGTCTATGATTCTATTTAATCTGGTTGATCCTTCAATGAAAGAAGTTTTTAAAGAACTTAGCATTGCCTTCACGCATAAAAATATGAGTGGACTACAAGTAGCACCAGAAGCTATTGAGGCAACCATTGAACAAATAAAAACTACAGACAATTTTAGTTTAGGTAACTTGATCCGTGCATTTGCTTGGAAAACCCTACTCTACTCGATTGGAGGATTATTGATTTCCTTAATTTTTAGAAACAAATCAGAATTCACACCTGTAGCTACAAATAATACTGAAGCACCTCAGAAATAAACTATGGATATATCTCTTGTAATTCCCTTATTAAATGAAGCAGAATCGTTGCCAGAGCTCTATAAATGGATCGCTGAGGTTATGCATAAGGAAGGTTATAGTTACGAAATCTTGTTTATAGATGATGGTAGTAAAGATGCGTCTTGGGCTATTATTGCAAAACTTGCTTCTGAAAATGCAGAAGTAAAAGGGATTCGCTTTCAAAGAAACTTTGGTAAATCACAAGCATTACATGCGGGATTTGAAGCTGCTCAAGGTGATGTTATCATCACGATGGATGCGGATTTACAAGATAGTCCAGATGAGATACCTGCACTCTATCGTTTGATTCAAGATGAGAATTACGATTTGATTTCGGGTTGGAAAAAGAAACGCTATGACTCTGTTATCTCCAAAAATCTACCTTCGAAACTGTTTAATTGGGCTGCTAGAAAAACATCAGGCGTAAAACTTAACGACTTTAACTGTGGCTTGAAAGCTTATAAAAATGAAGTAGTTAAGAATATTGAGGTTTCTGGAGAAATGCACCGTTATATTCCTGTATTGGCTAAAAATGCGGGCTATGATCGAATTGGGGAAAAAGTTGTACAACACCAAGCTCGAAAGTACGGAACCACCAAATTTGGAATGGAACGCTTTATCAATGGTTTTCTAGACCTGATTACCATTTGGTTTCTATCAAAATTTGGAAAACGTCCCATGCACCTTTTTGGAGCCCTAGGAGTTTTAATGTTTAGCATTGGTTTTTTTGCCGCGCTAGTAATTGGAAGCCGCAAACTATACAAGCTATACATCGCAGAACCCGCAATACTCGTAACTCAAGATCCTTGGTTTTATATTGCCTTGGCTACCATGATTATTGGAACACAATTCTTTTTGGCTGGTTTTTTAGGCGAGATGATTTTAAAAGTAAGAAACAAAGAAAAACAATATAAGATTGCAGCTCGAATGGGCTTGTAATACCTAAAACATACTATAATGAACATAGAACAATCCTTATTAGATAAAGTGAATCCTTGGCTAAATGAACCATTTGACACCGAAACACAAACAGCTGTAGAAACAATGATGACTTCAGATTTGGCACAACTAGAAGATAGTTTCCATAAAAATCTTGAGTTCGGAACTGGCGGTATGCGTGGGATCATGGGCGTAGGTACTAATCGTATCAATAAATACACCTTGGGTAAAAACACACAAGGATTATCGAACTATTTAAAAGCGTGTTTTCCGAATCAAACTATTAAAGTAGCTATTGCCTTTGACTGTCGTCACAACAGCCAAAGTTTAGCCAAAGTAGTTGCAGATGTATTTACAGCAAATGGAATCCACGTTTTTCTATTTTCAGAACTTCGACCAACGCCTGAGTTGTCATTTACCGTAAAACATTTGGGATGCCAAGCTGGGATTGTATTAACCGCTTCTCATAATCCACCAGAATACAACGGGTACAAAGTGTATTGGGAAGATGGAGGACAACTTGTACCACCACAAGATGCTGCGATTATTCAAGAAATTGAAAACTTGACCTACGATGCGATCAATTTCACAGGTAATGATGCCCTATTGACTTTCATCGACAAAGATATTGACCAAGCTTTTATCGAATCTTGCTTAGAAAACGCGAGTTTCAATACTCCACAACAAGCAAAAGATGCTTTAAAAATTGTATATACTTCCCTACACGGAACTTCTATTAAAATCATCCCTCCTGTTTTGGAACAAGCGGGCTATAAAAATGTTTTTGTAGTAGCAGAACAAGCAGAACCCAATGGTGATTTCCCTACAGTAAAATCTCCAAATCCAGAAGAACCAGAAGCACTGACAATGGCTTTGGCATTGGCTGAAAAAGAAGGAGCTGATATCGTAATTGGCACAGATCCAGATTCAGATCGTTTAGGAGTTGCTGTTCGCAATTTGGAAGGTAAATTGGTTTTGCTTAACGGAAACCAAACTATGGTAATCATGACTGCCTTTTTATTGGAACAATGGAAACGAAATAAAGGCTTTGAAGGAAATGAATTCATAGGTTCGACCATTGTTTCTACACCGATGATGTTGGAATTAGCATCTGCTTACGGTATTGAATGCAAAGTAGGTTTAACCGGTTTTAAATGGATTGCCAAAATGATTAAAGACTTCCCTGAACAAAAATTCATTGGTGGTGGCGAAGAAAGTTTTGGCTATATGGTGGGCGATGCTGTACGAGATAAAGATGCTGTGGCTTCTACCCTATTGGTATGTGAAATTGCTGCACTTGCCAAAGCATCTGGCAGCTCTTTGTATGCTGAATTAATCAATCTTTACTTGGATTTTGGCTACTTTAAAGAACATTTGATCTCGATTACCAAAAAGGGAATTGAAGGTGCTGAATTAATCAAAAAAATGATGGTTGATTTACGCGAAAACCCACTAACCGAGATCAATGGACAACGCGTGGTTTTTATAGAAGATTATCAAAATAGCGAGGCACGCAATCTATTTACGGATGAAGTAGAACCGATCAATATTCCAAAATCAAATGTATTGATTTACTACCTAGAAGACGGAAGTAAAATATGTGCAAGACCAAGTGGTACAGAACCTAAAATTAAGTTTTACTTTAGTGTAAATGCGATTGTTCCTTCATTGGAGGCATTATCTGAAGTGGAAAAACAATTAGATCAAAAGATACAAAATATAATAGCTGATATGAAACTAAACTAGTTTCAACCTTGATTTTCAATATATGAATGAATATTTCAAAAAAATAATACGCTTTGCGAAGCCGTATAAAAAATATGCTTATCTGAATATTTTCTTCAATATTCTTTATGCCTTATTTAGCGCAGTTTCGTTTGTAACCTTGATTCCAATGCTTACCATCTTGTTTGGTGAAAACAAAAAGGTATTTGATAAACCGGTATACACCAACATCGCTCACGCAAAAGAGTATTTGGAACAATATATGTCGTATTATTTAACGCACCATTCCGAAACGAATGGAATCCAGAATACCTTAATGATTATGGTAGCTGTGATTATCTCGATTTTCTTGCTCAAAAACCTATTTGCATATTGGGGAATGTACTTCATTACGTATCTGAGAAATGGCGTGTTAAAAGACATTCGAAACGCGATGTACAAAAAGTCTTTAGAATTACCGCTTTCGTTCTTCTCTGAAAAACGAAAAGGTGATGTGATTTCACGTATGACTTCTGATGTTTTAGAGATTCAACACTCTTTTTTATCCATCTTGGAACTCGTAGTTCGCGAACCTTTGACTATTGTTTTTACGATAATAGCAATGTTCTTTTTAAGTACAAAACTGACTATTTTTGTTTTTATATTTATTCCTATCGCTGGATTCATCATCTCTAAAGTAGGTAAATCACTTAAGAAAAGCTCTCAGAAAGCTTCAGAAGAACAAGGCTTTTTCTTGTCTTTAATAGAAGAGTCTTTAACTGGTCTTAAAGTAATCAAAAGCTTTAATGCCGAACCGGCTTTTAATGATAAATTCCAAAGCTCTACTATGGAGTTTTACCACTTAAACAATAAAATCTTAAATCGCCAAAACCTATCTTCTCCAATGAGTGAGTTTTTGGGTATTGTAACGATTGCTGTTTTATTGGTATTTGGAGGGCATATGGTTTTGGTCGACCAATCTTTATCTGGTGCTTCCTTTATTGCTTATATCGGAATGGCGTATAACATACTAACACCTGCTAAAGCAATTTCAAAAGCGTCTTATAGTCTTAAAAGAGGAAATGCAGCTGCCGAGCGTGTATTACAGATTTTAGAAGAAGAGAATCCGATCCAAAGCAAAGAAAATGCGTTATCGAAAGCGAAGTTTGATAGCGAAGTAAACCTAAACAACATCTCTTTTAAATATGATGAAGAATGGGTGCTGAAAGATTTCTCACTTCAAGTTCCTAAAGGAAAATCAGTAGCATTGGTAGGACAATCTGGTAGCGGTAAAAGTACAATTGCAAACCTATTGACTCGTTTTTGGGATGTAAACGAAGGAGCTATCGAAATTGATGGCACCGATATTCGCGACATCGATCTACGTGATCTTAGAAACCTTATGGGACTGGTAACTCAAGACAGTATTTTATTTAATGATTCGATCAAAAACAATCTTAAACTAGGGAATGAAAACGCCACAGATGATGAGATCATAGAAGCGCTTAAAATAGCAAATGCTTACGAATTTGTAAAAGAGTTACCTGAAGGCATCGAAACGAATATTGGAGATGCAGGAAACAAACTTTCTGGTGGACAAAAACAGCGTTTGTCTATTGCAAGAGCTGTTTTGAAAAACCCTCCGATTATGATTTTAGACGAGGCTACTTCGGCTTTGGATACAGAAAGTGAAAAACACGTACAAGTTGCTTTAGAAAACATGATGCTTAATCGTACATCTATCGTTATTGCACACCGCTTGTCAACGATACAAAAAGCCGATTGGATTGTGGTAATGCAGAAAGGTAAAATTGTAGAGCAAGGAACGCACGAAAGTTTATTAAATTTACAAGGAACGTATACCAAATTGGTATCGCTACAAAACTTAGGTTAACAATGTACATCAAAAGTGATTCTATAAATCTGCCAAGTGACCCGAATACCGTAATCTGGAAATACTTAGATCTATCCAAATTTTTAGATCTTTTATTATCACAGAAAATGTTTATGTCCCGATCGGATAAATTTGAGGATCAGTTTGAAGGCACCTTTAGTGAACCAACTTTTGAAGAGATAAAAAAAATAGCGGTACACAATCCAAAGTTCTTGGATTACTACAAAACCCATCGAAAAAATGTGGTAATTAGCAGTTGGCACATCAATGAGTATGAGTCTTTTGCTATGTGGCAGATTTTTACAAAAAATCAAGAAGGACTCGCTATACAATCTACGCTTGCACGGCTGCAAGAAGCTTTAGCACCTGAAAACAGAATAGAGCAATACATTGGTGAGGTCAATTATATCGACTACAAAAAGGAACATATTCCTTTTGAAGATTCGTTTTTTCCTTTTTTATTTAAGCGCAAGAGCTTTCAATATGAAAAAGAAATACGCGTGATTTCCGATGTATCCCCCTTACAACTAGCTGTTAACGAAGGCATAAAAATAAACGTGGATATCAATCAATTGATCGAAAAAGTTTATATTCACCCTAAATCTGAGAATTGGTATAAAAAATTAGTTCTTGAATTAATGGATAAACTAAACTTTAATTTCGAAATCGAAAAATCTGATCTAGAGAGTGATATTTTAATATAACTAATTATGGAAATAACATCAAACCAAATCATACATTCAATTTTAGATAATGATTTCTATAAATTTACGATGCAACACGCTGCGATAAAATTATTTCCTTACGCAGAGGCTTCGTACATCTTTATCAACCGCGGGCAACACAAGTTTCCTGAAGGTTTTGGAGATGCATTACGCTTGTCTATTGATGAGATGGCTAAGCTAAAATTGACTAAAGATGAGAAGGAGTTTTTACGTAAAACTTGTCCATATTTAGACCCAACCTATCTCGATTTTTTACAAGGATATCACTATGATCCTTCAGAGATTAAAATTACTCAGGAAGGGGCTGATTTAGAAGTTAAAATAAAAGGATATTGGTATCGCACTATTCTATGGGAAGTGCCGTTAATGGCAATTATCTGCGAACTTTATTATAAAATGACACATCAAGAGCGCGAATCTGATGCGTTGGTTGTACAAAATGCTCGTGAAAAAATAGAGCGTTATAGTGATTTAGGTATTACCATTGCCGAATTTGGAACGCGTCGCAGACACTCTTATGAAGTACATCAGTTGGTGGTTCAAACCTTAAAAAAATACGGAGGTCATTCTTTCATTGGAACAAGCAACGTTCATTTAGCGATGAAATACAATACCCGTCCAATAGGAACACACGCCCACGAGTGGTTTATGTTTCACGCTGCTAAATACGGCTTTAAAATAGCGAACTCAGTAGGATTGGAGCATTGGGTAGATATCTATCGCGGCGACTTAGGCATTGCCTTAACGGATACCTACACAAGTAAAGTATTTTTTGAACAGTTTGATAAGAAATTTGCAAAGCTTTTTGACGGTGTGCGTCACGACAGCGGGGATCCTCTTGATTTTGCTGACCAGACCATTGCGCATTACCAAAGTCTTGGCATTGATCCGCTTTCAAAAACCATTATTTTCTCAGACGGATTGAACCCTGAAAAAGTAGAGCGCATTGTAAAACACTGCAAAGGAAAAATTGGAATGTCTTTTGGTGTTGGTACCGATTTTACAAATGATGTTGGTCTAGACGCTATGAATATAGTTGTAAAAATGCAACAAGCTTACCCAGAAGGCGCTAATTGGACCGATGTTGTGAAGTTATCTGACGAACCTAAGAAACACACAGGAACGCCTGAAATGATTGAATTAACAAAACGCTTACTCAATATTCCTTTAGACTAATTTTATCAAGATAAGTTAAGCTTTTTTAAAATGTATATTTTTTATAAAAAAGCATTCGGATAAATCAGTTAAAAACGTATTTTTGTAACACATTAAAATAATAAAAATGGCAACTAACAGAACTTTTACTATGATTAAGCCGGACGCTGTTGAAGCAGGTCACATCGGAGGAATCATGAACATGATCACAGAAGGTGGTTTTAGAATTGTAGCAATGAAATTGACTCAGCTTACTGTAGCTGACGCTCAAAAATTCTACGAAGTACATAAAGAAAGACCTTTCTACGGAGAATTGGTTGAATTTATGTCAAGAGGTCCAATCGTAGCAGCTATTTTAGAAAAAGAAAATGCAGTAGAAGACTTCAGAACTTTAATTGGAGCTACTAACCCTGCGGATGCTGCTGAAGGAACTATCCGTAAAAGATACGCAAAATCTATCGGAGAGAACGCTGTTCACGGATCTGATAGCGACGAAAATGCAGCTATTGAAGGTGCTTTCCACTTTGCTGGAAGAGAGCAATTCTAAGCTAAGTATTTTCTTAGATAATAGAATAAACGAACAGAGCTACTTTTAAGTAGCTCTGTTTTTTTTATGCAACTATTATTGTCGAATCAAATGTGTAAATAAGTCTTCTTTTTCATTAAGACAACGGAACTCAAATTGATTGTGTTTTAATCGCTGAAGCAAACCTGTAAAATCTTCTTTGCGTTGCAAGTGAATCCCTACAACTGCTGGTCCAAAATCGCGACTATTTTTTTGATCAAATTGAAAATAGGTAATATCATCTTTTTCTCCTAAAACCTTGGTTACAAATTCTCGTAATGCTCCTGTTCGTTGCGGAAAATTAATAACAAAATATCGTTTTAATCCTTCATATAACAAAGCACGTTCTTTAATTTCTTCAGATCGTGCACTATCGTTATTACTACCACTTACAAGGCAAATAACGTGCTTTCCAATCAATTCTTCTCGATACAAATCCAATGCAGCTAAAGCCAATGCCCCTGCGGGCTCTACCACAAGAGCTTCTTCATTATAAAGTTGAATGATCATAGAACAAACCTTACCTTCAGGAATAGCAACGACATCGGTTAAGCTTTCTTTACAAATAGAAAACGTAAGATCTCCAACTCTTTTAACAGCGGCACCATCAACAAATTTATCTATAGTTTTCAAAGTAGTATTGATATTGTTCTCGAGAGATGCCTTCATAGAAGCTGCTCCCAAAGGTTCAACACCAATAATCTTAGTATTTGGGCTGCAATGTTTAAAAACGGTACAAATACCTGCTGCTAAACCTCCTCCACCAATCGGTACAAAAACGTAATCTATTGGTGTTGTACTTGCTTCAAGAAGCTCTAATCCGATTGTTCCTTGTCCAGCAATAACATCCTCATCATCAAAAGGATGAATTAAAACAACCTGGTGTTTTGCGACATATTTTTGGGCTTCTGTAAAAGCCTCATCAAAAGTATCGCCAACCAAAACCAAATGAACCTGATCTTTTCCGAAACGCTTAACTTGATTAATCTTTTGCTGAGGCGTTGTAATAGGCATAAATATACGTCCCTGAATCCCTAGCTTCTCACACGCATATGCTACCCCTTGTGCATGATTTCCCGCACTTGCACAAACCACTCCTAATTTTTTTTGAGCATCAGATAAATTAATCATTTTATGATAAGCTCCACGCAACTTATAAGAACGTACAGGTTGTAAATCTTCACGTTTTAAAAACACTTTTGCCTGATAATCATCGCTTAAGTTTTCATTGTAAACTAACGGAGTAACTAATGCTACTCCGTTAATTTTTTTTTGAGCTTCATACACTCTATTTAATAAATCCATTTTTAATTCGCCCTTAATTTACGTACTGCCATACCTGCTTGCCAACATTCACTATTACGCATCAACTCTAACTCTTCCTCCAATTTTATACGATAATCTGATTTACTATTTGCTGCTACAACAATAGCAGCCTCAGTACCCGAAGCAACGCTCAAATACAATTCCTTTAATACTGGAGTCACTGCAGTTTTAAATCGATTTTTCCAATCTAAAGCACCTCTTTGTGCTGTAGTAGAACAATTAGCAAACATCCAATCCATCCCTTGTTCTGCAACTAAAGGCATTAAACTCTGTGTAAGTTCTTCAACAGTTTCATTAAAAGCTTCGCTTGGAGAATGTCCATGTGAGCGCAACACTTCATATTGCGCCTCAAAAAGTCCCGCTAGTGCCCCCATTAAGACTCCGCGTTCTCCAGTTAAATCGCTATGAGCTTCTTTTTCAAATGTCGTTTTAAACATATATCCAGAACCAATAGCTACACCTAAAGCTAAAGCTCGTACTTGAGCTTTTCCTGTAGCATCTTGATACACTGCATAGCTAGAATTTAACCCCTTCCCTTCTAAAAACAAACGTCGTAGAGAAGTACCTGACCCTTTAGGCGCTACCAAAACAACATCTACATCCTTTGGCGGATCTATATTTGTTTGCTCTTGAAAAGCAATACCGAAGCCATGGGAAAAATAGAGTGCTTTTCCAGGGGTTAAATGAGCCTTAACAATATCCCACATTTGTATCTGACCTGCATCAGACAACAAATTCATTATAATACTTGCCTGCTTACAAGCTTCTTCTACTTCAAATAAATCTACATTTTCTACCCACCCATCAGCTAAAGCTTTATTCCAACTACTTGTACCCTTTCGTTGTCCAACCAGAACTTTTAGTCCTTGATCTTTTAAATTTAAAGCTTGCCCGGGCCCTTGAACTCCATAACCAATAACTGCAATAATTTCATTCTTCAAAACCTCTTTCGCATCTGCTACAGAAAATTCACTTCTTGTAACTACTTCCTCTAATACTCCACCAAAATTTATTAGTGCCATAACTTTTATTATTTAAAATTATTATTATTTATAAATTCACTTTATACTCCTCATCATTTTTAGCAACCACAACATAACCGGATCGCGTATACTCTAAAACACCAAAGCACCTTAATGCTTCGAGTAAAGCCTGATGCAGAAACATATCACCCGTTTTTTCAAGAATAATATAAGTTGAGGTTTGTTTTAAAACGTTTAGCTGATAAAACTTTATAACTTTATTTAAATCAGTAAACGAATTCTTTTCTACACGAACCTTAAAAAGCGCCATTTCCCTACTTACAATCTTCTCCTCTTCATGAAGAATAACTCGAAATACATCAATTAGTTTTTCTAATTGTCCAATAACTCTATTTACTTTTTCTCGATTACAAAGGAGTATAATGGTATACTTCATAAGTCCTACTTGCTCTGATTCCGAGCTAGTAATACTGATGATTTGTAAATTTCTACGTGTCAAAACGATAGCTAATCGTTGCAGCATTCCCGTAACAACTTCAGTATAAATAGTGAGGGTTAATCTTTCTTCCATCTTCTTTAAATTTTAAATTATTGCAATCGTATTTCCGAAACTGATGCTCCTGTAGGAATCATCGGAAATACATTATCTTCTTTTAAAACCTCAACCTCAAGCAAATATGCTTCAGGATGCTCAAGTAATGAGGTTATTGCTCGTTTAAGATCATTCCAGTTCTCTACATAATCTCCCGCAATTCCATATGCTTTTGCTACACCAACAAAATCTGGACTAATCATTTCTGTGAAAGAATATCGCTTTTCAAAAAAAAGCTCCTGCCATTGCCTCACCATTCCTAGATATCGATTGTTTAAGATGATTATTTTTACAGCCACATCACTTTGAAATATGGTACCTAATTCTTGAATGGTCATTTGAAAACCACCATCTCCAATTAGAGCAATAACTTGTTGCGATGATTTTCCAACTTTGGCACCAATTGCAGCAGGAAGCGCAAACCCCATAGTTCCTAACCCTCCAGATGTAACATTAGTACGAGGCCTTTTATAATCATAATTCCGAGCCGTTACCATTTGATGCTGTCCTACATCCGTAACTATGATTGCAGTTCCATTAGTTAATTCTGAAAGCAATTCCACAACAGCTTCCATACGAATCTCTGATGAACTCAGAGCTGGCAGATTTTTAGTCAACACTTCAGTGGCATAGTCACTTTGTATTTTAAATTGTAACAACCAATCATCATATCTTTTCGATTTTATTTTGGAAACCAAGTACTCCAAAGCCTCTTTTGCATCTGCATGAATAGCTACAGTAGCAGGTATAATTTTATTTAACTCTGAGGCATCTATATCTATATGAATAATTTTTGCCTGTTTTGCATAACGACTCACATCACCAGTAACTCGATCGTCAAATCGCATACCTATAGCAAGTAGCACATCACATTCATTTGTTTTTAAATTAGGTGCATAATCTCCATGCATTCCTACAAAACCGACATACAAAGGATGCGTCGTAGATACAGCTCCCAATCCTAATAATGTGGATGCAACAGGAATTCCTGTTTTTTCAAGAAATGCGTTGAGAGCCTCTTCCGCCTTGGATAGTAAAATACCCTGTCCAATTAGAAGCAATGGTTTTTCGGCTTTATTTAATAAGTCTACAGCTTGATCCAAAACCTCTAAATCTACTTCGGGTATGGACTGATAGGTTCGAATAGATCGACAAACTTCATAATCAAATTCAAAGCGCTCAAATTGAGCATCCTTAGTAATATCAATTATAACTGGTCCTGGACGTCCTGATTTCGCAATATAAAAGGCCTTTGCTATAACTTTAGGAATATCTTCTGCACGCCTTACCTGAGCTTGCCATTTAGTAACCGGCATTGCAATGGCCATTACATCCGTTTCTTGAAAAGCATCTGTTCCTAACAAGGAAGAAGCTACTTGTCCTGTGATACACACTAAAGGAGTCGAATCAATCTGTGCATCTGCCAAGCCTGTAATCAAATTTGTGGCACCTGGTCCAGAAGTTGCAAATACAACACCAACTTTTCCCGTTACTCTAGCATACCCTTGAGCTGCGTGAATAGCTCCTTGTTCATGTCGGACCAAAAGGTGATTTAATTTATTTTTTTCTCCATACAGTGCATCATAAATTGGCATTATCGCTCCACCGGGATAACCAAATAAATCAGTCACACCTTCAATTATTAAGCTCGCTATTACAGCTTCGGCTCCTGTCATCATTTGTTTTTTCATGATATTATCATTTAAGACCATCCGTAATACACCCCGTAGATGCATCAGATACCAATTGTCTATATTTATAGAGAACTCCTTTTATTACTTCTGGTTGAGGAGGTACCCACAACGACCTTCGAGATGCAATCTTTACCTCATCTACAAGCAAACTAAGTGTTCGATGTTCAACATCTATTTCAATACAATCCCCTGTTTCAACAAGTGCAATTAATCCGCCATCAAAAGCCTCAGGAGCCACATGCCCCACTACAAAACCATGGGTCCCTCCAGAAAAGCGCCCATCTGTAATTAAGGCTACCTTATTCCCTAAGCCGGCCCCAATTAAAGCTGATGTAGGCTTTAACATCTCAGGCATACCTGGTCCTCCTTTAGGTCCACAATAACGAATTACAACAACATCTCCTTCAGTAATTCCTCCTTTTATCACACAGTCTACAAAAGCATTTTCCCCATCAAAGACTTTTGCTTTTCCCTTAAAAAAAAGACCTTCTTTACCACTAATTTTTGCTACACTACCTGCCGTAGCTAGGTTACCATATAAAATTTGTAAGTGCCCAGTATTTTTCACAGGAGATTCTAATGGTAATACAACTTGTTGCTTGGTATCGAAATCGGGTATTAAAGCTAAGTTCTCTGCCAATGTAAATCCAGTTACTGTTAAGCAATCACCATCTAAAAGTCCATGACGAAGTAAGTATTTCATCAAGGCGGGTATTCCTCCCACCCGATGTAAATCTTCCATTAAATACTGACCACTAGGCTTTAAATCAGCCAAAACAGGAACACGATTACTAATATTTTGAAAATCAGCTAGAGTTAAAGGCACATCTACTGCATGTGCAATAGCCAAAAGATGAAGTACCGCATTTGTTGACCCTCCTAACACAGTTACCACCGTCATTGCATTCTCAAATGCAGCTCTTGTCATAATCTGTTTCGGACGGATATCACACTCTAAAAGCTTACGTATGGCATTACCAGATTCAAAACACTCTTCTTTTTTCTCTTGACTTAAAGCAGGGTTTGAAGAACTGTAAGGCAAACTCATACCTAATGCTTCTATAGCAGATGCCATGGTGTTTGCAGTATACATACCTCCACAAGCACCTGCACCAGGACAAGCATTCTGAATAATTCCCTTATAATCTTCATCTGCAATAGCGTTATTAAGTTTAGCACCGAAAGCTTCAAAAGCAGAAACAATATTCAGCTTTTTCCCTTTCCAATTACCAGAATGAATTGTTCCTCCATAAACCATAAGAGCTGGTCGATTTAAACGCCCCATAGCAATTAACGAGCCTGGCATATTTTTATCACAACCAGCAACAGCAATAACGGCGTCATACCATTGCGCTTGCACTACTGTTTCAATTGAATCTGCTATTAAATCACGGGAAACCAATGAATATCGCATACCTGTGGTTCCATTAGAAATACCATCACTCACTCCAATAGTATGAAAAATAAGACCTACTAAATCTCGATTACAAACACCTCTTTTAATCTCTTGAGCCAATCCATTAAGATGCATATTACATGGATTTCCTTCATACCCCATACTTACAATACCAACTTGTGCTAAATCTAGTTGTTGTGGTGTTAATCCTATTCCATAAAGCATTGCTTGGGCAGCAGGTTGCGTTTTATCTTGTGTAATTGTTTTACTATACTTATTTAACTCGTTCATCATCTTTCTCTAATGTTAAGCTTCCTCTAACTAAATCTGAATATGCTTGCTGTAACTTGTATCCCAAACTAAGTGACCATCCTTTAGTGAAAACAAAATTATCTACAGATTTTATAGCAATTATTTCTGCAGCAGTACCACAATAGAAAGCATGATCGGCCTGTTGCAATTCCAACATAGTAAACTGCCCTTCAACCACCTTCATTCCTAAAGCTAATGCCAATTCTATTACAGTCGTTCTAGTAATACCTGGAAGAATATTCCCCAATTGTGGTGTATAAAGAATGCCATGCTTTTCAAAAAAGAGATTTGCTCCAGGTCCTTCTGCTAAAAAACCTTCGGTATCCAATAGTAAGGCTTCATCAAACCCATTGTCTTTTGCCTCATTAGTTGCTAGAATTGAATTCACATAATGACCACAGACTTTGGCTTCAATCTGTACTGAACGTGGATGTGGTCTGCAAAAAGAAGATAATTTCAATCGTAGTTGTTGCTCCCCCAAATAGGCTCCCCATTCCCATGCAGCGATAAGTATAGATACTTTATTTGGCTTTGTAAGACTCATATTGGCGTCACAAAAAACTAAAGGCCGTAAATAAGCATCTTCTAAATTATTTAATCGTAATAACTCCTCACTGATTGCCATCAATTCATCAATCTCGTAATTAAAAGGAATTCCAATAAGTGCTGCCGATCGCTGCAAGCGCTCGTAGTGTTCTCTACATTTAAAAATCTGAACTCCTTCTGGTGTATTGTAGGATCTAATTCCTTCAAAAACTCCATATCCGTAGTGTAATGTTTGACTATAAAGCGAAGTATTCGCCATAGTTTCTGGAACAAAAGAACCGTCTAAATATAAGACCGTGTTGTTGTTGTAATACATATTTATATAATTTATTGATAACTTATTTCGCATTTTTTTGGACAAAAAAAAACCTTCCACAAGTAAATGAGAAAGGCTTAGAATATGACACACCGACCTGACTCACCTGGAAAAGCAAATAATAATTAAAATGATAATGATTTGAATTGGTAACCTAGTAACTGTGAACATTACTTATATTATTAAAATGATTTTAAACTAGTTGTAAAACTTTTTCTCTAATTCTTTTGATACACTGCCAAAAAAAAGCCTTTCACAAACAAATGAGAAAGGCTTAGGATACAACATACCGACCTGACTCACTTGGAAAAGCAAATAATAATTAAAATGATAATGATTTGAATTGGTAACCTAGTAGCTGTGAACATTACTTATTTTATTAAAATGATTGTAAACTAGTTGTAAAACTTTTTCTCTAATTCTTTTGATACGCTGCCCCCAAAAAAAACCTTTCACAAACAAATGAGAAAGGCTTAGAATATGACACACCGACCTGACTCACTTGGAAAAGCAAATAATAATTCGGTTTATAATTTTAGAATTCCTTTCGGTAAAAAGTATCATGTTCTTCTTCTTTTTTTAATAAATTAATTTTTTACAAAAATTCATATTCATAAAAAAAGCCTCCTGAAAATCAGAAGGCTTTTTTATAAAGTATATAGAAACATTCTATAGCAAGCCCTCTGCAGTTGCGATAATCACAATTACAATAGCAATGATAGAAATGTTTTTTAATGAATTCATTATTTTTGGACTCTTATTGAGGGCAAATGTAATTAAAAATTCACAAAGTGCAAGTTTTATTAAAAATAAAATATTTCTAACTCCTTTTATTGAACTTTATAGCCATAAAAAACAATCCCTATTTACTATATAATTCTCTAATCAATCGTTTATTGATCTTTCCTACACTCGTTTTGGGTATTTCATCAACACCTATAAATTGATCTGGAATAGCCCATTTATTCAAGCTATTATTGTCTACAAATTGCATCATATGATCGGATAATTCTTGATGCGACAACGCTTTTTTATCCTTAGTGATTACTAATGCGATTGGTCTTTCACCCCATTTAGGATCAGGAATACCTACAACTGCTGCATCTACAACATCGGGATGAGCTTGGATCAACTCTTCTATTCTAAGAGATGACATCCATTCGCCACCGGTTTTAATAACATCCTTCTCTCGATCAACTATTTTTATGTCACCTTGAGCATTCATCCAAGCAATATCTCCTGTATGCATATATCCTCCCGCCCAGAGCTCTTTACTTCGGATAGGATCCTTATAATACCCCATTGTTAAAAAGGGTGCACGTACTACGACTTCCCCTAATGTTTTTCCATCTTTTGGTACATTTTCGCCTTTTTCATTCACTACTTTTAAGTCCACGAGTAATGCTGCCCGACCTGTTAACGTACGGATATCGAGTTGTGTTTCGAGGTCAGCTTGAACCGTTTCAAGAGATAAATATGATGTTGTTAATAACGGACAGGTTTCCGACATTCCATAACCCGTAACCACAGAAATTCCACGCTCCATTGCCTTTTGAGCTAAAGGACGACTTAAGGCTGAGCCTCCAATTAAAACTCGCCAAGACGACAGATCAATTGTTTGAGCTTGAGGACTAACAAGAAGCATATTTAATATAGTAGGCACGCAATGAGAAATAGTCGGTTTTTCGTTTATAAAGATTTCTATAAAGCGTTTGGGTTCAAAACGTCCAACATAAACCTGCTTTAATGTTAATGCTGTAGCTACATAAGGCATTCCCCAGGCATGGACATGGAACATAGGCGTTAAAGGCAAATATACATCCGATGCGTTTATTTTAAATCCTTCATTCATCAATGAAAGCGTACTCATCTCTACTAAAGTATGAAGCATTAATTGTCTGTGTGAGAAAAAAACTGCTTTTGGACTTCCAGTGGTTCCCGTTGTATAAAACAACGTAGCAATTGCTTCTTCAGAAAAAGTAGGAAATTCATTCTCTACAGATTGCTTTGCCAAAAGCGTTTCATAACAACCTTCTATTTGAAGCTTAGTTCCAACAGGACTTTTTAATTGTTCTTGGATAACAATAATTTTCTTTACAGTTTCTAATCGATCAGCAAAACCTTCTACAATAGGTAAGAAATCTTCATGTACAATCAGTATTTCATCTTCAGCATGATTTATAGTATACAGGATTTGATCAGGAGCTAAACGCCAATTAATAGTGTGTAAAACATTAGCTGAAATAGGAACGGCGAAAAAAGCTTCTAAATAACGGTGACTATCATAATCCATCATACCCACAACCGAGCCTCCTTCTAATCCAATTTCACTAAGAAGATTACAAAACTGCTTTATTCGATCGTACAATTCATAATAATTCATCCGCACTTCATCCAAATATACAATTTCGTGTTTTGGATTGACTCGCAACGCATTTTCAAGTAGATCTTTAATCAGAAGTGGGTACTGATATGCTTCTTCGGTAGCCTTAATAGTTTTAATTTTCATAATTAAGATTTTTGGTTCCCTTAATTTAATGAAAAAACAAACAACTACCTTATTATCAATAAAAAAAGTGACTATTGTCACTCATTTTAATACTTTTCCTAATTTAAAATAGCTTGAACATAACTTTCTAAATCAGCATCAAAAGTCGTTCTTTGCAACAATTGAAGCGCCTGATCGGTCATTTCTTTAAAATCATCTTCTGTAAAAGCCTCGTCAAAGTGATCTTTATAAAAATCTCCAATAACCCCGAATACCCCATTAATCTCTTCCTGGCTTACTTCTTTTTCAGCTGCAAAACGTCCTCTTAAAGCTCCTGCTGCAACATAAGCTCCTATTTCAATTATATGAGCTATGGTTAAGTTTTCTTTATTGCTCTGTGCTGTTAAAAGCGCATCAATATTCTGATGAATTAAATCTTGTATATGCATTTTCAGTATTATTTATTTACAAATATAATGGTTCTGTGGCATTCTTAAAAACCTTGTGCTAACATAACATCAACGATTCTTTCTCAAAACAAAACCGTTTACTCTATAGAATAAACGGTTTAAAATATAAGTGTTAACCTTATTTTACTCTTTGTAAAACTTCATCAGCGATAACGTCCTGAATTCCTTGATCCAAATGACTCGTAAATCCAACACAAGAACAATTGATTTCGCCTAATACATAGACGTCTTTTTTATTTTCATCCCAATCCAACATAAAATCAGCAGTCCAAATTAAAGGGATCTCAAATCCACCCAATTTTTCAGATATCAACGGAAGTGCTTTATTAAACATATCAATAAGTTCTTGCCATTCTTCTGGTTTGTCGTATTTGTATTTTGCACCTGAGAACAAGGTAGCAGAAAAAGCATCAGCTCCTTCCGCTGGCTTTTTATGAACTACAAAAATAGGTTTATCTCCAACCATCAAAATACGAATCTCACCTTCTTTAATTCGAGGCATAAAACGCATATCAACCAACATCCCGTTTTCTCCAACAATATATTTCTCACAAAAAGTCATAAAATCACCGAGTTCGTGATATTCAACATGATTATCCACTGCCTCTGTACATTTTAACTTAGTATCTAATGGTAACGTTTCACCAGCAGAATAAGGTCGATCATCTACAACTTGAACGCGCCAAATCCCCTCTCCGGTTGAACCTCTATTCTGTTTTAATACACGTTCACCAAAGGAAATACTTTTAGGAAAAGTTTCTTTAAAAGAATTTATAGTATAATACGAATAAGTATCATCTGGAACCAAATTAGTGGTTGCTAATTTTACTAAAGCATCTTTGGCTCCGAAAGTCAACATAGCATCTGGATGCGACATTCCTACAAGTCCTAAATCTGATAACTTACGCAGTGTTTCAAAATATTTACTTTCTCCATCTATTAAGTTCCCTGGATTGATACGACTGATGTATCCATCAAACTTATCTTTGGCATATTCGATAATAGTATCAGCCCATTCGTCACGGAAATAAACGACTTCACAAGTCGCACCTTTATCAAGTAAAGCATTTAATATTGGCATAGTGTCTTTACGGTGTCCATCAATCCATTTGTCAGAACCTCCTTCAGCCTCAAAAATTACAATTCTTTTTTTCATATCTTTTATTTTTAATTATAAAAGCATCTTTTTCCTCTTAAATGCTACTTAAATTTACGGAAAAATATTAAAAAAAAATCAATAAAAAAGCTCTAAAACCTCCTGATTCATTCACTTAGAATCATTTGAAATTTTAGAGCTTTCTGTTTTTTTATTAAAAAAAACATATCAATAAAAAAATTCAAATTCGATAAAATAAACTAGCTTATAAATGTTAAAAACCAGTTTTATTTAAGATTATTAAATTTTTATTAGAATTCCATTTTTGCACCTTATCTTACCATTATTAAGTAATGATTAAGTGGTTTATTTCTCTTTTTTTGAAGATATTGCTTTAAAATACAATTCTTCATAAAGTGGTAGAATCTTATCAATACTAAATTTTTTAGATACTTCCTTAGCTCCTTCTTTAAAGGCACATAAGGTTTCTTTATCTCTTAATATTTTTAAAGCATTTGCTACCATATCCTCCACGTCACCTACATTACTTAAATAGCCTGATACTCCAGCAACATTTACTTCTGGCAAGCCACCCGTGTTACTTGAAATTACAGGAACAGCACTGGCCATAGCTTCTAAAGCTGCCAAACCAAAGCTTTCTGTTTCTGAAGGAAGTAAAAACAAATCGGAATACGATAGGATATGATCAATTTCATTACTGTTTCCAAAGAAAATAATTTTATCATAAATCCCCAACTCCATTGCTTGTCGTTCTGCTATTTCTTTTTCAGGACCATCACCAACCATCATTAATTTAGCTGGGATTTCTTTTTGAATTCCATAAAATATGGAAACCACATCTTTGATTCGTTTTACCTTTCTAAAATTACTAATGTGCGTAATAATAAATTCTTCTTTTTGAGCAATAGCAGATCGTTTGCAAGGAGTATCTTCACAATCAATTACTTTTTGTTCAATGAAGTTTGGAATTACATAAATATCTTTTTTAGTATCAAACAAATTATAAGTTGACTGCTTTAAATTTTCTGAAACTGACGTTACATAATCCGAGTTATTGATACTAAAACTCACAGCAGTTTTATAAAAAGGGTGATTCCCAACCAAAGTTATATCCGTCCCATGTAAAGTTGTAACCATAGGTAAGTCTATCCCTTGTTCAGCAAGCATTTGCTTTGCCATATATCCTGCATAAGCGTGTGGAATAGCGTAATGAACGTGTAACAATTCAATGCCGTACAACTTCACCATATCCACCAATTTACTCGAAAGCGCAAGTTCGTAAGGTTGATAATGAAAAAGAGGATATTCAGGTACATTGACCTCGTGATAATGAATATTTGGATTTAACAATGCCAATCGGACAGGTTGGCTATAGGTAATAAAATGTACTTCGTGGTTTCTTTTTGCCAATTCCAAACCTAGTTCTGTGGCTACTACGCCACTCCCTCCAAAGGTTGGATAACATACAATTGCTATTTTCATATTTATGTAAATACTTTTTCAGTCTTAAAAATACAACTAATCTTTTTTTCTAAAGACTAGTTTTTAATTTATTTTATCCTCGAACAAGAAGAATTAATTGATTATTGCATCATAAATCAATTGTTGAATATCTTCTCGAACATTAGCTTTAGACAACTTATTATCATTGCTATCAGGATAAGTTCGATTGGACAGGAAAACAAAAATCAAATCTTTTTCTGGATCAGCCCAAGCCATAGTTCCTGTAAAGCCAGTGTGTCCAAAGCTAGTCATAGAAGCACATCCACAAGTTGGTCCTGGTTTACCTGGACTCTGAGGTTTATCAAAGCCAATACCTCTTCTGTTTCCACTTTTACAATACACACAAGTATTAAACGCTTCGAATGTTTTTTGTGAAAAATAATTTTCATCTCCATACACCCCTTTATTCATAAACAATTGCATCATTTTAGCTACGTCCAAAGCATTTGCAAAAAGTCCTGCGTGCCCCGCAACACCACCTTCCATAGCAGCAGTCATATCATGAACATAACCTTGAACCTTAGAAAATCGAAAATATCCGTCCTCTTCTGTTGGAGGAATTCGATCCATATCAAACTTTTTTAAAGGATTAAAAGTCATCGTAGAAGCACCAATTTTTTTATAAAAATTATCCTCAGCCAATTCATCTAAAGGTTTGTGATAACTTCTTTCCACAACCTCTTTTAATGCTATAAATCCTAAATCACTATATTTATACTCTTTCTTTTTGGATAAATTACTTTCCGAAATCTGTTTTAAAATCTCTAGATTATAATTCTTTTTCAAAAACAAATGTTCTGAAACCTGTAAAGGATATGATGGAGAATATACAGTTCTGTAAAACTCAGACGAAGGCTTCCCATCTGCATTTAATGTACGCTTATAAAAAGGAATCCAAGCAGGAAAACCCGCTTGATGCGTCAAGAGTTCCTCTAAAGTTATCTTTTCTTTATCCGTATTTTTAAACTCTTTCAACAGACTTCCTAATGTACTATGCAAAGTAACTTTCCCTACATCATACATTTTTAACATCATAGGCATTGTTCCTAAAATCTTTGTAAGTGAGGCTAAATCATAAAGATCAGAGCTTTTAACTTCATTTTGCTTTTCATAAGAATGATAGCCATAAGCTTTTTCATAAACTACTTTACCATGACGTACAACAACTAGTTGAGCACCTGGCATAAACTGTTTTGCAATTGCATCATTTACAATAGCATCAATTTGCTTAAAATTAAAAGGATCTAAACCTTCGTTACCTAAGGTAGAAAATCCTAATCGATTAATACTCTTGGTCTTCAATCCATCATGCACCCTAAATTCTTCACTTACCGTTACAGGCAGTTTACCCTTAGCCCCTATTGTTCCAAAAATAATTTGAGCAGCTGCACTTTGAGCAAATTCATTATTTTGATACGCTTGTAATACTCCTTCAAGAGATTTGAAGTTATAAATCCCAGACAAAGCATAAGCTTTTGCAAATGACACAAAAACAACCTTATGTTTAGAAGCTAAACGAGCGATTAAATCTATTTCAGAAGCTTTAAGATCATGATTACGCCAAGGATTATCTAGTTTGTGATATCCAATAATGATCTTTGTATATTGGTCAGCATTTTCAAGATTATCAGATGTAAGTTCATCCACCTGAGTGAACTTCTGTAAAGCCTGTAAAAACCCTTGCCCATCATCATCTCCAAGCTTTACATAAGCTATTTTTTCTTTCTCTAAATGCTTGATTGGAATAATATTCTTTTCATTTTTCAACAAAGTCATCGCTTCATTGTATAATTTTTGATTGAGATCATCATAAACAGAACTATTTAGATCTTCAATTAAATTAGTTGCTTCAATTGGAGTAAAAGCTTTTAACCCAGATCGAAATTTATACTTCAATACTTTCTTTACAGAATAAGCTAATCTTTTCTCAGTTAACACCCCTGAATTATATGCCTCTTGAATTTTTTGGGAGGCAACAGGAACATCTTCAGAAAACAATAATAAATCATTTCCAGCCATAAATGCTGCAAGATCCACTTCTCCTGGTTTTAAATAATTTGCGGCGGCCTTCATATTTAACGCATCGGTAAAAATAAGCCCTTCAAATCCCATTTCTTCACGCAATAATTTAGTTACTACATTATATGACAAAGAAGTTGGAATGTTTTTATCAGGCTCTATAGAAGGTAAACTCAAATGCCCCACCATTACACTAGCCAAACCTTCATGGATCATTTTTCGATAAGGATAAAGTTCCACTTTGTTTAAACGATCCTTAGAAAAATCCAATAGCGGCAAGCTATAATGCGAGTCCGTTGCGGTATCCCCATGACCCGGAAAATGCTTTCCAGTAGCAAAAATATGCTGACTTTGGAATCCTTTCATAAAAGCCAAAGCATGTTCCGTGACAAGCTCACGAGTTTCACCAAAAGAACGTACACCAATAATCGGATTTTTGGGATTAATATTAATATCCACAACAGGTCCGAAATTAAACTGTAAACCAAGACGCTTAGACTGCTGAGCCATACGCACACCAGTTTCTTCAATTAAATCTAAATTCTGAATTGCCCCCAAAGTCATATTCCAAGGAAAGCGATATGTAGAATCCAAGCGCATACTCAATCCCCATTCGCCGTCAATACCAATTAACATTGGAATATGGGAAAGAGACTGCAAACGATTAGTCATCTGAGCTTGGCGTTTAGGTCCACCTTGAAAAAAAATAAGACCACCAATTTCTTGCTCTTGAACTAATTTTTCAAGGCTCTTGACATGTGCTTCTCCTTTATTAGAATAAGCAGCTACCATAAAAAGCTGTCCGATTCGCTGTTTTAGATCCATCGATTGATAGACACTATCAACCCATTTTTGTTCTAATTTAGAAGTACTTTGTTGCCCCCAAAGGTTGACACTTACTAAAGCAATTAACAGTGCTATTTTTTTCATTTCCCTTTTCTTTAAAGCATAAAATCATCGTTCAAACGAATTTGACGATGATTTTAGTATTATATTTATTTTCTGATTCTATTTAAAAAACCTACTATGCCAACTCTCCGCCGCAGGAACTTCCCAAAAATCTTTGAATTCTCCTAAATCATTGACTAGATTATTAAATACAATAGTTTCAGCAGAAACCGCTTTTGATTTAGCCATCTTTTTAAAGTCTGCCAAATCTTTATAAGCGATAAACTCACCTGTTCTAAAAGTAACGTTCATTTTATCCATCAAATCAACCTCAAATTGTTTTTCTAGATCTTGAATCACACGTACAGATGCATCGATAGAACAGCCCGAAGCAGCGTGTACTTCTTGATCTACCACTAAAACAATAAATCTATTGTATCTAACAGTAAAAGACGTCTGCAATGGAGTTGAATGCGCTACCCATTGTTCTGTAAATTCTTGTAATTTTTGTTCAATCACTTGAACCTCTTCATCTGAAAATTTACGATTGGATTGGTAGATCCAAATTCGCGAATGATCAGGCATTTCTTCAAAGGGTACATACATAATTTATAAATCTTCCGCGTTTGCAATTAATTCAGCAACGTCTAATACTTTTACTTCTTGCTCTTTATCTTTAAACTTCACCCCATCTGTCAACATCGTGTTACAGAATGGACAACCTGCAGCAATAATCTCAGGTTGCGTTTCAAGAGCATCTTCTGTACGTAGTACATTTACATCCATTGTTCCCTTTTCAGGCTCTTTAAACATTTGAGCACCACCAGCACCACAACACAAACCATTTGCTCGTGAGCGCTTCATTTCAACCAACTCTGCATCAAGCTTTTCAATAAGCTGTCTTGGTGCTTCGTAAACTTGATTGGCTCTACCTAAATAACAAGGATCGTGAAAAGTAATACGTTTTCCTTTAAATTGACCACCTTCAATAGTTAATCGTCCATCATCTAAAAGAGATTTTAAAAACTCTGTATGATGTACAACTTCATATTTCCCGCCCAATTCTGGGTATTCATTTTTTATCGTATTAAAACAGTGAGGACAAGCGGTAACGATTTTCTTAATCTCATATGCATTCATCACCTCGATATTCATCATGGCTTGCATTTGAAATAAAAACTCATTTCCAGAGCGTTTGGCAGGATCTCCAGTACAGCCTTCTTCCGTTCCCAAAACCGCAAAAGAAACTTTTGCCTTATTTAATATTTTTACAAATGCTTTTGTAATTCTTTTAGCTCGATCATCAAAACTTCCCGAACATCCTACCCAAAATAAAACCTCAGGTTGTTCTCCTTTCGCCATCATTTCAGCCATTGTAGGCACTACTAAATTTTCTGACATAGTAATCTGTATATTGAGTAATTAAACTACATTGATTTCCGCTGTAATTTAATTTTTTATTAGTAAATTAATTTTCGTCTTTCCAGTTTAAGCGATCCATTTGGTTGTACTGCCATGGAGCCCCATTGTTTTCAATATTACTCATCATATTATTGAGTTCAATTGGTGCTGCACTTTGTTCCATTACTAAGAAACGACGCATATCCATAATGATAGAAAGCGGACTAATACTGATTGGACATTCTTCAACGCAAGCATTACAAGTATTACAAGCCCATAACTCTTCAGGAGTAATATAATCATTTAATAAGGTTTTCCCGTCTGCAACGAAACTTCCATTATTGGCATCCATGTTTTTACTAACATCTTCTAAACGATCACGAGTAGCCATCATAATTTTACGAGGTGATAATAATTTCCCCGTTTGATTTGCTGGACAAGACGAAGTACAACGTCCACATTCTGTACAAGAATATGCATTTAATAATTGAACCCAATTTAAATCCATTACATCTTCAGCTCCAAATTTCTCTGGCTCACCTACCGGTTCTGCAGGAGCAGCAAACGGATCAGCGTTTGGATCCATCATCAACTTAACTTCTTGTGTAACTGAAGCCAAATTGTCAAACTCTCCTTGTGGATTAAGATTTGCAAAATATGTATTAGGAAATGCTAATAGAATGTGCAAATGTTTTGAATAATATAAGTAGTTCATAAAGAACATAACTCCAATAATATGTCCCCACCAACAAATACGTTCAATCAAGGCAACAGTTCCTAAATCCATTCCGTTAAAAAGCGTTGCTATATGACTCGAAATAGGAAAAGAACCTACTTGCGTATAATGGCTATAATTATTAGTTTGCAAATAGTAATCTGCGGCATTCATAACCAAGAAGAAACACATTAAAATTGTTTCAATATAGATAATTGTATTAGCATCTTTTTTAGGAAACCCTTCCATTTCCTTTTGATTAAAACGTTTTAGTTTTAAGATATTTCTGCGAATCCAAAAAACCACAACAGCAAAAATCACCAAGAAAGCTAAAACCTCAAAAGTTGCGATTAAAGCATTGTAAAACGATCCTAAAAATGATAAAGCACGGTGAGTTCCGAACAATCCATCAATAATGATTTCCAACATCTCAATGTTGATGATAACAAATCCTACATAAACGAATATATGTAAAATACCTGCGATTGGTCTTTTGACCATTTTAGATTGCCCTAAAGCAATCATCGCCATATTCTTCCAACGTTCTGAGGCACGATCTGTGCGATCTATTGAGCGTCCTAATTTAATGTTACGAACTAGTTTCTTTACATTTTTTGTAAAAAAACCAAACCCCACAACAAGTAAAATTAAAAATAAAATATTCCCTAAATACTCCATAGTTGTTGTAATTGTGTCAATGAATTGTTAGTTGATTTTTGTTGTTTATTTATTCCCCCCCATTTACAGTCACTTCTTCTACTTCTGTTTGGTAAGGTGTCGCTTTCTTTCCAAAAACAGAAAAGTGAATGTATCTCTTCGGGTTTTCTTTTAAATCTCTCAATAATTGTTCTAGTTCTTTAGAAGCATTTTCTAAATTAGTGTAAAGTTTTTCATCTTTCATCAATTTACCAATCGAACCTTCTCCACGTTCTACACCACTTAGCAATTCCTCTATGTTTGCAGATGCTGCATCTAATTTAGCAAAAGTTGCATTAATATCCAATGCAGTCAATGAATCTGAAAGTTTTGAAAAATTAGCACTTGTATGATTCAAGTTTGTCAACGTTCCTTCCAACTTAGGCTTGCTAGATACCATTAACCCATTAACATTTGCTAAAGTTCCTTTCAATTCAGAAACAGCTCCTTTCAATTCTTGTTGTGTTTGCTCATCTAAGATTGCATTTACAGATACAATCATTTTATTAGCATTTTCCAAAACCTCTGTAAGCTTTTTTTGAATTGGATCTAGCTGATCTTCTAATTTGTCTGTCATTCCCAATCGAACTCCCGATTTTAAATATGCTCCAGAATCTGCATAATCTGTTGATGCGAAATCAGGTTCTATAGCGATATCTCTACCTCCGATAAAACCAGGCGAGTAAATATAAGCAACACTCGATTTAGAAATATCAATTGGCTTTGTCATTAATATCTCTACAATTAATTTCCCCGAATTGCTTTGAAGATCGATGCGAGAAACTTTACCAACAACCAATCCATTAATAGTTACATTTGAAGAAGTCGTCAATCCTTCAACATTTTCGTACTCTACATAGTATTTAACACTTTTATCAAATATGTTCTCTCCTTTCAAGAATCCATATCCCCAAACGAACAAAGCGATTGCTGCTAAAACTAATACAGCCGTTTTAATTTCTCTAGATATTTTCAAAATACTGAATTTTAATGAGCAAAAATAAACTTTTATCTATTAATCCCCTATTTATTTTATAGCTTCTTGAACCGAAATCTTTTGACCTCCTTTATATGCTACAATAAAAGCAGATGTATATCCTTTGGATTTTGCTTCGGAAAGCATGCGTTTTGCAGCTTCATAATCTGATGTACGTGAATAAAAATATTTATTAAGCGTACCTTCTTTTTCCATAGTAACGTTTTTCAAACCATTAAAATTCTGAGGCTTTAATGCTAAAACACGATTACTTGCAGAAATTTGAACTTTAAAAACAACATCATTACTTGCACTAGTAGAAGCTTTAGGCGTTGATGCAGCTACTGGTTTCTCCGCAACTGGCTTTGGAGCACTAGAAGAAACAGCCCCAGAAGTACCTTTGCCATAATAATTGTTTTTATAACTGATGATTCCTTGAGCAATTGAAGTTGCTAATTCACGTTGACCAGCATCTGAGTTCAAATAAGCACCTTCTTCCTTATTCGAAACAAAACCTAATTCAATCAAGATACTCGGCATAAAAGCACCGTGCAATACCCAAAACGGACCTTGCTTAACACCTCTATTCTTTCTTTTCAAATCAGTGGTAAACCCGTCTTGAACTTTGCTAGCCAAATCAATACTTTGACTTATATAATCTTCTTGAACCAGAGTTAATCCAATAATAGATTCTGGCGATGACGGATCAAAACCAGCGTATCTCGTTTTATAATCATCTTCAAGAATAATGGCAGCATTTTCCTTTTTAGCTACTTCTAAGTTCGATTTATTATTACTCAATCCCATAACAAATGTTTCAGTACCCGAAGCAGAACTAGCAGCAACCCCATTACAGTGTATCGAAACAAAAACATTTCCATTCGCCTCATTTGCAATTACAGAACGGTCACGAACCGGTACAAAAACATCCGTTTTTCTGGTGTACACAACTTCAATATCTGAATTTTTATTTAAAATTTCACCTACTTTCAAAGCAACTGCCAAAACAATTTTCTTTTCTACATTTCCAGAATGACTCGTTCCAAAATCTTTTCCTCCATGTCCTGGATCCAAAATCACTTTAAATTTATTATTAGATTGTGCAAACATTGAAAAAGTTGCAAAAAAAACAAAAAGAAGCGCTGTGAATTTTTCTTTACTAAAATTCATATAAATTAAATTTATAATTAAGTTTAAATTTGATAAAATTACATTTTTAAAAAAAAATATATGTAAGTTTGACACGGCAAAAAACGAGCCATATTTTACAAAAATAGCACATATAGCCTTGCATACAAAAAAAAATCATATCGTTTTGTCTCTATTCTTTTTCACAATGCTGATTCAGTATTCGTATGCACAAGAATTCAGAACGCAAAGCAACTCACTATCCATTGAAAGACAAACAGATACCGTAAATATAAAAAACGACACACTTTCAATTCCTCAAGTAGTAAAACCAAAAACAAAAGACAGTTTACCCAAAAAGAAACCCTTTTTGGAAGGTATTGTATATAGGTCTGCTAAAGACTACGAAAAACTAGATCAAAAAAACAAAGAACTAACTTTATACAATGAAGCTGAGATAAAGTATCTTGACTTTGAAATCTCCGCAGGTAAAATTGTTTTTAATTACGAAAAAAATGAAATCTACGCTGGTAGAATCAAAGATAGTGTTGGAAAACTTGTTCAAAAACCTATTTTCAAACAGGGAGAACAAATAGTTGAACCTGATTCGATTCGTTACAATACCAAAACACAAAAAGCAATGGTTTGGAACTCTAGAACCTCTCAAGGTGAATTCCGTATCAAAGCTGATATTACCAAAAAAGAAAACGATTCTGTATACTTTATGAAAGATGTCATTTTCACCACAGCAAAAGACATCGAAAATCCAGAATATTATTTTAAAACACGTAAGGTTAAATTTGTTCCTAAGAAAAAAGTAGTTACCGGAATGACAAATATGGTTATTGCCGACGTACCTACCCCGATTGGTTTGCCATTTGCTTTTTTCCCGATGACGGAAAATGCAGAATCTGGTTTTATTATTCCAACATTTGGAGATACGAATCTTCAAGGATATTATCTTCAAAATGGAGGATACTACTTTGCTATCAGCGACAAGGTTGATTTAACTCTTTTAGGAGACTATTATACAAACGGTAGTTATGCACTTCGCGGAGAAACGTCGTATGCAAAACGTTATAAATACAATGGAAGATTTGTTGCACGTTATGAAAATAATATTTTTGGCGAACGCGGATTACCCGACTACCAGAGAGCGTCAAATTACAACATTCAATGGTCGCATTCACAAGATCCTAAAGCCAATCCTGGTTCTCGTTTTTCGGCATCTGTAAATATGGGGAGTAGTCAGTATTTTAGACAAACCAATAACTCATATAACGTTGGTGCATCCTTAAACAACCAAATGAACTCGTCTATTAGCTATTCCAAAAGCTTTGAAACCGTTCCACAAGTAAACTTATCTTTAGCAGCAACACACTCTCAATCAACCAATACTGGAGACATCAATATGACACTTCCTACACTTCAAGTTAGTGTAGATCGTATTTTCCCATTTGCAAATGGTGATGGTCCTAAAAAAGGGTTGATCAAAAACTTAAACCTATCGTACAACGTTAGAGGAGAAAACAGAGTTAGAACTAAAGAAGAATACTTTTTCAAACAAGCGATGTTTGATAGTATTAACTCAGGTTTCCAACACAGCATTCCTCTTTCTACAAACTTTAAAATACTAAAATACTTAAGCGTAACTGCAGGAGGAAACTATAACGAAGTTTGGTATTTCAATACAATTAAAAAAGAGTACGATCCTGAAAAAGGAAGAGTCATCGACAATAGAGTTAATGGATTCGACAGCTTTAGAACTTACAATTTAAACGCGAGTATTGGTACTACTGTATACGGAACATTTAACTTCGGTAAAGACGCTAAATTACAAGCTATTCGTCACGTAATGCGTCCAAATATGAACTATTCGTACACTCCGAGTTTTGACCGTTACTTCGACACTTATGCCATAGATGCATCTGGTCGTACCTTTGAAGAATACACCCGTTTTCAAGGCGGTATTTTCGGAGCTCCAGGACAACACTATTCCAATATAGTAAGTTTTGGAGTTGGAAACAGTTTTGAAGCCAAAGTAAGAGATGATGAAAGTGAAACTGGCGACCCTAAGAAAGTAATGCTTTTAAACACATTAAATCTATCTTCTAGCTATAATATCTCTGCAGATTCCCTTAAGTTAGCTCCACTAAGAGTTAGCGCTGGTACTGGTCTGTTCCAAGATAAAATGCAAATCAACTTTGGAGCAACTCTTGACCCATATGCCATTGATAATTCAGGAAGACGTATTGATAAATTCAACATTGACAATGGAGGAAGTCTTCTGCGTATGACCAGTGCAAACGTTACCATCAACTGGTCTTTGAATAGTGAAGAACCTTTCTTTGGGACTGGTCAAAATCAAAGCAAACAAAACGTTCAAAACGGGGGACGTGGAGATGATTTATTTGGACGAAGCACTGATTTAAGCGATGGAAGAAACAGTATGTTTGACGAGGAAGAAGAACGTCCGTTTACAGGGTTTTATAGCGCCAAACTACCTTGGGATTTAACCTTTGCATATTCCTTAACATATTCAAATACAAACCGAAATAGCCAAATCACCAATAACTCCGTTATGGTTTCTGGAAATATAGATATTTCACCTAAATGGAAAGTAGGTTTTTCTTCTGGTTATGATTTTGTACAAAAAGGAGTTACGTTTACCCAATTGCGTTTTGAACGTGATTTATTGAGCTGGCGCATGGATTTCAACTGGGTTCCTATTGGGGACTATACGAGTTGGGGCTTCTTCATAGGAATTAAATCATCTATGCTAAGCGACATCAAATGGGAAAAACGAAGTACACCAGACAAACGTTACCGCAATTAATTTAAAATTACCATAATGAAAAGAATAATAAACTCAAACCAGGCACCTGCTCCAATAGGTCCTTATAATCATTCTGTTCTTGCAGGTGGATTCTTATTTATTTCAGGACAAATTCCTTTTAATCAAGCAACAGAAACCTTGATAACAACAGGAATCACAGATGAGACTAAACAAGTTATGGAAAATTTAAAAGCCATTTTAACCGAAGCTGAAATGACTTTTGAAAACGTAGTAAAAGCAACAATCTTTATCCGCAATATGGATGATTTCGGTACCATCAACGAAATTTATGGCAGCTATTTCCAAAAAGAAACAGCTCCTGCAAGAGAGTGCGTACAAGTAGAAAAACTTCCTAGAAATGTCAATATTGAAATTTCTATGATTTGTACGAAATAGCAGTTAATAACAATTGTGCACTCGCTTCATTTGTAGCGAGTGGCACATTGTGAACATCACAAACGCGCAACAACATATTAATATCAGGCTCATGGGGATGCTTTCCAAGAGGATCTTTAAAAAACAACACCAACTGAGTCTGTCCTGTTGCTACACGAGCAGCAATCTGCGCATCTCCACCCAAAGGTCCCGAAAGCATTTTTAACACTTCAAAACCCTCTTTTTCAACTAAAGAACCCGTTGTTCCTGTAGCAATAAGATTAATTCCATTTACTTCCAACAAGGCTTTGTTCTTTCTGATAAAACTTACTAATTCCTGCTTTTTATCATCGTGAGCAATTAACGCTATTTCCATATTTAATTATTTTGATGAAACTCCATCAAACCATCCAATGGCTTCTGATAGAACTTTCCAATGATTATTTGATTTTCCGCGAGTACTTCTTTAAATAAATCTTGTAAAAAATAAGCAACCGAACCTACAAAATGAACAGGTACTTTCGTATGTTCTGGATGTTGTTTGATGTAATAATCTACAAAAAACTGCATTTGTCCACAAACCATTTCTTTAAAATAAGCATGTGCTTTATGTTCAATCAAGAAAGGTAAAAAAGAGGCCATATATGCATTTGGATTCTCCATTTTATAAAAATTATTCTTAATAACATCAGCATCTAAATCATATTTTTGTTCAAATAATTTACGTAGATCTTCTGGCATCGACTTTAAGTAATACCCTTTAATCATTAAGCGTCCAAATGCACTTCCACTACAGTCGTCCATTGCAATATACCCTAATGATTGCACGCGCTGATGCAATAGAGTTCCATCAAAATAGCTACAATTTGATCCTGTCCCATTTATACAAACTATCGCCTGCTCTCCTATAGCCGTAGTGGCATAAACAGCCGCATAAGTATCCTCATAGACACAGCATTTTTCAGCTTGTTTAAAATAACCCTTAAAAAAATCTAAAACTATTTTTTTTGTACGCGGTGTTCCACAACCAGATCCATAGAAATAAAAAGAACGCACATTATCTTTATTCTCTTTAACTTCTGGTAACTGATTCACACGCAGTTCAAATTCCTCTAAAGTAATAACTTCGGGATTCAGTCCTAGACTGGAAACCGAAGTTACTAAGTTGCCGAGATTATCATAAATAATCCAGTCTGCTTTAGTGGAACCACTATCCACAATTATCTTCATTACTAAGCTTTTAAAGCATTCATTTTAACAGCTAAGTCAAGCATTTTAGCTGCATAACCATATTCATTATCATACCAACCTATAATTTTATAGAAAGTACTATTCAAGGCAATACCCGCTTTTGCATCAATGATACATGTACGCGGATCAGAAACAAAATCTTGTGAAACCACCTGGTCTTCTGTAAACCCTAAAACCCCCTTCATAGCCCCTTTAGAAGCAGCTTCAAAAGCATTCATGATTTCTGTATAGGTTGTTTCTTTACGCAAACGCACCGTTAAATCAACAGCAGATACATCTACAGTAGGCACACGCATAGACAATCCCGTTAATTTTCCTTGCAATTCTGGTATTACTTTCCCAACTGCTTTAGCTGCTCCCGTACTTGCTGGAATAATATTATTTAATGCTGAACGCCCCGCTCTATAATCTTTTTTAGACGGTCCATCAACAGTAAACTGAGTGGCAGTAACAGCGTGAATTGTAGTCATCAAAGCCTCTTCAATTCCAAAATTATCATTTAATATTTTCGCCATCGGTGCCAAACAATTTGTTGTACAAGAAGCATTAGATACAATAGTATCAGTAGCTTTCAACAAATGATCATTTACCCCCATCACAAACATAGGCGCATCTGCAGATGGCGCTGAAATTAAAACCTTTTCCGCTCCAGCCTCAAGGTGAGCCTTAGCTGTATCAATCGTTTTAAAAATTCCAGTACAATCGGCAATCAAAGTTGCTCCAACTTCATTCCATTTCAAATTCGCAGGATTCGTTTCAGAAGTAATACGAATCTCCTTACCATTCACAACTAAGTTTCCATTAACTACCGCTACAGTACCATCAAATCTTCCGTGAACAGAATCATATTTCAGCAAATAGGCTAAATGCTCCACTTCCATTAAATCGTTAATACCTACGATTTCTACATCATTTCTTAAAAAAGATTCACGAAGAACCAGTCTTCCAATTCTTCCAAATCCGTTAATACCAATTTTTATTTTCATATTATATTTTTTTTAAATCGAAATCATATCCGAGATACGAAGCAAATCTGTATCTATTCCAGAATATCCTTTTACTGCTTTATCCAAAGGTGTTAAAACAACTTGATCATTTAACAACCCTGTCATATAATTAGTTTTCCCTTCTAAAAGTGATTCTACAGCCTTAACTCCAAATCTACTTGCCAACACACGATCAAAACAAGAAGGAGCTCCACCGCGCTGCATATGTCCTAAAACAGAAACTCGAACATCATATTCTGGTAGATTTTTTTCAACATAATCACCTAATTCAAATACATTCTTTCCTAATTTCTCTCCTTCTGCTACAATTACAATACTCGATGATTTACCAGAAGCTTTACTCTTCTTAAGCGATTCTAACAAGCGATCCATTCCCAAGTTTTCTTCAGGAATAATAATCTCTTCTGCACCACATCCCACGCCAACATTTAAAGCGATATGGCCGGCATCACGTCCCATTACTTCAACAAAAAACAAACGCTTATGCGAACTTGCTGTATCGCGAATTTTATCAACAGCATCTACAACAGTATTTAGTGCAGAGTCAAACCCTATAGTATGACTAGTCCCCATAATGTCATTATCTATTGTACCTGGAATGGTGATGATAGGAAAACCGAATTCTTTATTAAAAGTCATACCCCCTTTAAAGCTTCCGTCACCACCAATGATGATTAAAGCATCTATTTGAGCATCTATTAAATTTTGGTAAGCTTGCTTTCTCCCCTCTTCAGTTCTAAATTTATCAGAACGAGCCGACTTTAAGATTGTCCCTCCTCTATTGATAATATAATTCACATCACGTGGTCCTAAATTCTCGAAGTCTCCTTCAACCAAACCTTGAAATCCACGAAATACACCAATACATTCTACATCATAAAAAGTACAGGTTCTTACAACTGCTCGAATAGCTGCATTCATACCTGGAGCATCTCCTCCAGAAGTAAGCACTGCGATTTTTTTAACTTGTTTTTCCATAAATAGACTTTTAAGTAAATTTAGCGAAACCTAAAGTCCTTTACAACAAGAAAAGGGTATAAAATTGCTAATTTAATCTAAAATATCTTCTGGAGACTGAGAATCAGACTGAGAGCTTCTTCTATTCTCATAAAACTTAATAAAATCCGAATTATAATTAGAATCAGGAAGATCATCAGTAGTCGAATTTGTCTTCTTTTGCTGTTCGCCCTCTTCAGCTTTATTTAAAATCTTTCGAATCAATTCTTTAAAGGTATCAAAATCCACTTCATAAGACAATCCTACACCTTGTGTATATCCAATACCTTCTCCAATATAATTAATATCATTTTCACGATTAAAAACACGGGCATTAAGTGTGCCGTTTTCATTCAATCGCAATAAAACTTCCACATCCCCAACAATAACAGATTCTTCAGCTCCACCAACCGGCACACCTAGCTTTCCGTTTACTGTAATTCGATCATTTACCTGCGTAGAAAATGTTACTCCAACACGACCTTCTGTTTGAGTATATGGGTTTCTATCAGCTTGGGCATAGTTCAATCCAATTCTTACTTTATCATCGGCATCCGAAAATATGTCGTCAAAAATACTACTCGCACGCTCAAACAAACTACCCGCTAATGACGACGAAGAGTTGTCCGATGAAAAGAAAGTTCCCGTTGCCAACAAAGCCATTGCTTGTCGTTCACGAGTATCCTTGTCGCTTAACTTGTATTCGATCTCAGAGCGAATTACAGAACTTACATTTGGAAAAAGAATCTCAAAATCAACCTCTGGATTACTTAAACTACCATTTAACACAATCGAAACATCTGTTGGTATTTTACGGTTAATTACGGAATTATCAATAATTACACTTGGATTCGCTTCGGTATGATAAATAGCTTGTAAATCCAATGCGGCATTCATTGGATCGCCATCCCAACGAATCGTTCCATAGCGTTTTACCACGAATTTCTTGTCAATAATACCACCATACTTAAAGTTGTATTCTCCTTCATACGCTTGGAAATCCCCCCACATATTAAACTTCCCTAAAGTATTAATCTCCATAGTAATGAATCCAGCACCTCGTCCACGCATCGCGTGTCCAGACTCACGATCAAGTATAATCTCTATCTCTGCATCTGGCGTTAAGACAAATTCAAAATCCAATTCAATACCACTATTTCTATATCTATAAATATCGGTGTCAATGCCCTTTAATCGGTCTGCTTTTTCTTGTGGAGTTAAAAAGTGAATAAATGAACTATCCCCCAACCCTTGCGCCTCTTTCAGTGGGATTTTTATTGAAGTTCCCTTGTTTGAAGTTGCCTCAATATTTATAGACAACAGATCAACTGGTCCAGATAAACTTGCCGTACCATTTATAAAAGCAGTACCATAATAAATACTTCCCTCTTCATACTTGGTATCCAAGGCTAAAAGATTGTCTGATTTTAGCTGTAAATCCAAACTCCAATCATCAAACATCTTATGAGATATTGATCCATTTATAGCTCCCGAAGTTTTAAACTTCGAATCTATAAGCTTTACATTCTTTAATATAAATTGTTTTTCTGTGAGATCTAAAGGCGCTTCTTCTTCAAAATTATAATCTACTCCAGTAAATTTAGACTTCATTCCTGCCTGATTCAAATACAAACGTCCATTAACATCTGGTCGTTTGGGAGTTCCAAGAATACTAATCTTCCCAGAAGTTGTTCCTCGAACATCAGAGACAATCGAGCTCAAAAGCGGTTCTAATGTTTTAATCTGAAAATCTTTAAATCCAGATTCTAAATTCAAATAGCTATTGCGGTTAATAATATTAATATCCCCATTAAGATAAAAAGACTCTTTATTCCCCTTAACAATATTAGAAGCTACTTTAAAATTCTGCAAACGTTCATCTCCATCAATAGCAAATTTTAAATCTCCTAAATACACTTCATTGATTGATAACGAGTCAATTTTAATATTTGAAGATGGGTGAAATACCTGACCTTTTTGTTCAAAATGCACATCTCCATTAATATCTCCAGCAAACGTTAAGTTATTAATATCAGGGGTAATTTTATTTAAATCTACCTTATCAAAAGATAGTCTCAGATCTTTATAAGTCGAATCACGCATTACTCCTCCCAACTTCACGATCTGATCGTTGTGCGACAAAGTAATTTCCTCTACTTTAAAATCCGTTAGTTTTTTATTAAATACAATTTTATTGTCACGATCTTCTTTTTCATTCAAAAACCATAAGTAATCCTTAAACTTAACTTCTGATTTCTTAATCCCAACCACCGACATATTATCTTCATTAATCGTATGATACAAGTTTAAGTTGTAATTGTCTTTCCCTTGACTTCCACCTTTAAATTCGGAACGGACAAAAAGGGTGTCGTTATGCGTAACATTAATTAAGTCAAAATCAGATAGAGTATAGTTTTTCAGCTTTAAACTATCCAACGAAATGTAGGTGTTGTACAATGGATTTTGGTTATTCACATTCAGCATAATATTGGTAAATACCATATCATTTACTGCAACGTTTGGAGAATTGAATCGCAATTTAAAAGCCCCTTTATCACCGTCAATTGTCCCGCTTATCTTCGTATTTTCACTTAAAGAAAGCTGCGGCAAAAACACTTCTATCAAACGATTGCTAATCGTCATATCAAAATCCACATATTGATTCTCCTTAACCTTGAAAGGAGAATAATTCGTATATAAACTCCCCAAAGCATTCTGAACTAAATACTTCATTTCGGCAACTTTATAGTTCCCTACAATAGTACCTTCAATGGCTTTATCAGAATTCACAACAATAGTACGAACGGCATTCTCATCAAATTCAGACTTTACAGATAAGGAGGCAAAAGCGTAATCATCCTTACTGTTTTTATACACCGAATTTGTAGCCTGTAATTCACCTTGTAAATCATCAATACTGTTTCCAGAAGCTTTTAAACTCAGATTACCAGAAAAATGAGACAATGTATCATTTACCAATTTCAAAGCATATAGATCGGCATAGTCAATCTTTGCTTCAAAATCGTATTCTTTTACTTTGGCACTCCAATCGATAACTCCATCAAAATCCATGATTAAATTCGGATCTTTACTACTCAAATATCCTTTGTAGTAAGGCATTTTCATAAAACCATCCAAGGTGATGTTCTGGTAATTATATCCGTTAAAAGAAAAACTTGCAACTGTTCCTTCCAAGGACGTATTTAAGTGCTCTTGATCAAATCCTTTCCCATCTAAGTTCAGATTTACAGAAGTAACTCCAAAATTATCATCCTCCAATATTGCACCTAAATTGAAATGATCCAAAACCACATTTCCCGTATAAGTTGCTGACTTGATATTATCAATTCCTTTCATCTCCAAAGTAGCACTAGCCAACCCAGCCGAAGAAGTTAACTTCACATCTGTTTTCAAAACGGTTGTAGAAAGTTCAACCACACCATTCAAGGAAACATTTCCCAAACGAGCAAGTTCTTCTGGTAAAGTATTCCCCAACACATTAGGCATTAAATCCACTAAATCATAGTAAGATGTAGCCAAACGCGTTAGGTTTGCCTCCATTGAAAAAGGTTTTACATCATCAAAAAGATTCATAAATCGGAAACCTCCTATAATTTCAGAATAATGATCGTCAATTATTTTAAGATTATTCAAGGTAAAATTATTCATTACCCCTTTAATATCTGTCTTCAAAAACAAGCGTTGATTTTTACCAAACTCTGGATAAAAACAATTTATATCATTGGTCCCAATAGAAGCCTTACTCAGCCTCAAATCCCAATCCACTTTATTCAAAAAATCTTGCATGTCATCACCAGAAAAGGTGAATCGTAGTTGTCCCTCTAAGTTTGAGTTTTTCGTTTTCAACACCATATCTTTTACATCGATATTGGTTTTAGTCAAACTAAAATCTCCTTGCATATCCTCAACATCCAATCCGCGATGATCGTGAAATTGAACCGTTTTAATCAATGAAAAAATATCCGGCCCCTTTACTAAGAAACGTTCCAATACGCCATTTAGCTCGGTAAAATCAACAGAAATTGGAACAGCACTATTCTCATTCGACACCATAAAATGGCTATCCTTTACTTCCAATTCTTTAAAACTCAAACGAAAGCTTCCATCACCTTCACTTCCATCATCAAAAGCATTGATAAATAAATTCAAGTTTGAATTCTCTTCACCTTGATAGGTTTTAATATGAAAAAGCAATTGATCTGCCTTTGCTTTGCCAAAAAACAAACGTCCTTCTAGGAGCTCTTTAAAATCTAAAATACTCGTTTTAAAACTCCCTATTTCAATAAATTTATAATCGTGATTATCTTGAACAGAAACATTCTTCAGACTAACGGTTCCAAAAACACTAATATCAACACGTTCAACAAAGATTTCAGTACCGAATTTCTCATTCAATGTTTTTACAACTTGCTGTGCTATTTTAGTTTGTACAATAGGCAAAGCCAATGTCATTGCTAAAATCAACAACAGCATAAAGCTTGCTAAAAACAGGCGAAAAAGTATTTTTTTAAATTTTTTGATATTGTTTTATGTTTTAAATTTGCTTTTACAAATGCAATTCAACCTTCTAGTATAAATAGAAGACAAATGTAATTAATTTTCTAAAGAAAAACGACGGAATTGCCCTTCTAATTATCTAAATCACTGCAATAAAAATGCCAATAAAACCGACTTATATACTTGCAATTGAAAGTTCTTGTGATGACACAGCAGCAGCTATTTTACAAAATGACAAAGTACTTTCGAACGTAGTTGCACAACAAGCCATACACGAAGAATATGGTGGTGTAGTTCCTGAATTAGCTTCGAGAGCCCATCAGCAAAACATTGTTCCTGTAGTTGATGTTGCTTTAAAAAAAGCAGGCATACAAAAATCAGACTTAAGCGCCATCGCCTTCACTCAAGGGCCAGGATTAATGGGCTCTTTATTAGTTGGAGGTTCGTTTTCAAAATCAATGGCTTTGGCATTAGACATTCCTTTAATTGCTGTCAATCATATGCATGCGCATATTTTAGCACATTTCATACACGAGGAAGGTTTTAAAAAACCGGAGTTTCCATTTCTAGCATTAACCATCTCTGGAGGACACACACAGATTGTTCAAGTAAATAGCTTTTTTGACTTAAAAATCTTGGGCGAAACAACAGATGACGCAGTTGGAGAAGCATTTGACAAGAGTGCAAAAACCTTAGGGTTCCCTTATCCTGGAGGTCCATTAATAGATAAATATGCCCAACAAGGAAATCCAAAAGCTTTTAAATTTACCAAACCAAAAGTAGCTGGTTTAGACTTTAGTTTTAGCGGTCTAAAAACACAAATCCTTTATTTCATTCAGAAAAATGTAGCTGAAAACCCTAATTTTATAGAGGATAACAAAGCTGACATATGTGCGTCTATTCAATATACTATTATTCAAATTTTAATGGATAAAGTTAAATTAGCAGTTGCAGAAACAGGAATCAAGCAAGTAGCCATTGGCGGAGGCGTATCTGCCAATTCGGGAATTCGTCAAGCGTTGAAAGAGGCAGAAAAAAAATGGGGATGGACTACTTTTGTCCCTAAATTTGAATACACTACAGACAATGCAGCAATGATTGGAATTGTTGGTTATTATCGCTTTTTAGAGTCTTACTTTAGTGATTCCTCTGTGGTATCTAAAGCTAGAATTGAATTTTAAAAAACACTTGTACCATGCAGTTATTTTACTCTCCAAATATTGAACAAACCGATCGAGAATTCATCTTTGATCGCGAAGAAAGCAAACATATCATTAAAGTACTCCGCAAAAAAATTGGAGACACCTTGCACGTAACAAACGGACTGGGTTACTTATTCTCAACCGAAATAACCCTAGATTCAGATAAGAAATGTATCACAAAAATAGTTGATTTTAAATTTGAAGAACCAAATGACTTTTACGTTCATTTGGCTGTTGCTCCAACCAAAATGAACGAACGTTTTGAATGGTTTTTAGAAAAGGCAACTGAAATTGGAATTAATGAAATCACTCCAATTATCTGTGATCACTCTGAACGAAAAATAGTCAAAACCGAACGTTTTGAAAAAATTATTCAATCTGCAATGAAGCAATCGTTACAAATGCACTTGCCAAAACTTAACGACCCTATATCATTCAAAACCTTTTTAGAACAACAGCATACGGGGAATTTATACATAGCACATTGTGAGGAAACCCAAAAAACCTTATTAAAAAATGCAATTCCAAAAAAAGAAAATTACACGCTTTTAATCGGCCCTGAAGGCGATTTCTCAACACAAGAAATTTCGCTAGCTTTGGCCCAAAAATACCAACCTGTATCCCTAGGTAGCACGCGTTTAAGAACAGAAACCGCTGCTGTAGTAGCTGCACATAGTTTTGTTTTTTCAAACGAATAAGGGTACTTACTAATTATTACTTACATTTGAAATAAAAATATGTATGCAAAACGCTAAAGAAATTTCAAACGGAATTATAAGAGCCGTACTGATCCTTTGTTTGATCGCTGGTGCCGTCGCTTTAGTAATACAAATCAGCTCGATCTTTGTTTACCTAGCTTTTTCCCTAGTTTTAGCAATGATAGGCTCACCTATTGTGCGTTTCTTAAACAAAAAATTTAAACTCAAAAAGATATTTTCGGTAATCATTACCATGCTTTTATTTCTTGCTGTAATCACAGGATTCTTCTTTATGTTTGTGCCTTTATTTACAACACAAGCGCAAAACTTATCTGTATTAAACACACATCAACTTCAAGAAAACTTCAATAGCCTTGTTGTTCAATTAGATCATTTTTTAAGCTCAAGAGGGTTTAGCTTAGAAAAAATCATAAATGCCTCAGAAATGTCTTCACATTTCAATCTTAACTTTGTTCCCAATCTTTTAAATTCAATAATCGGAACGTTAAGTGGCATTGGAATTGGTTTAGCATCAACCTTATTTATAACCTTCTTTTTCTTAAAAGACCAAGCGATTCTGCAATATCAATTTAAAAAAATATTGCCGATTAAGCACTCGAATAAAGCGCTTGCATCCCTACATAAAATCAACAATTTACTGTCACGTTATTTTGTTGGATTGATTTTACAAATGATCATCATCTTTATTT
>JASLDM010000088.1 GCA_030151565.1 Flavobacterium sp.
TCTCGCTATTTCTATAAGGAGTTCCATTATAGTTCCATTCTACGGCAATATCCCAACGACCGCCTACCAAATCTTTGTTAGGTATGAGCAAATTTGAAGAAGACAATGAGATTGGAATTTCAAAGTCTAATTTTTGGTTAGACGGTCTATATAGGGATACTTTACCCTTAATTTTTGAGTAGTCAAATTCTTCTGGAAAAACAATAGAAATTCCTTCCTTTATATCCGAAGTAATAACAACTGGGTGCACTAATGATTTTGAATTTACCTCCCGATCATACTTCCCATCTACTTCAACTTCTTGTTGGTAATAATCCTCTGTAACTAATTCATTATCTAATCCACTATCCATCTGTACGCGAATCACGTACTGAAGAATAAAGATCATAAATAGTCCCATTCCGATAGCCAACCCTGTTCCCCAATTAAATTTCATAATATCGTTTTTTAATGTTCTTTTAATTAAAACTTCTAGGACTCAAGAAATTCGTTGATGTCGTTTGAACCAAACGATCGCCATCATACACTTCAATTTTAATTTTTGTCTTATGTCCTTTTAAAAATGCAGGATGTATTTCAACAAAAAGCGTTCCTTGTGCATAATTCTCTTTCTCAACTTTGATATTGTCATTTCCAACTAAAATCACACGTCCATCAGGTTCAATGAGTTTAAAGTGAATGTCATCAAAATCTTTAACCGTTTTGTTTACAATTTTATAGGTATAAACATTACTAATCATTTCTCCTTTATGCTCAAAAGTTTGTCCTGGTAAACGTAAAACTGTCGCTTCTACATCGGTTCTTAAGAATAACAATCCAATTAGAATCCCTATTAAAACCGTTAGTACTGCCACATATCCTTTCATTCGAGGCGTAAACTTGAACTTCTCATTTTTGGCAATTTCATCTTCAGAAGCATAACGTATCAAACCTCTTTCAAATCCTGCACTATCCATCATGTGATCACATTCGTCAATACAAGCCGTACAGTTTACACATTCCAATTGAGTTCCGTTACGAATATCAATTCCTGTTGGACAAACATTTACACATTGGTGACAATCAATACAATCACCAAATCCTGCTTCTTTTCTATCAACACTTTTCTTAAGTCGAGCTCTACCATTTTCACCTTCTCCTCGAACATAGTCATAAGCGACAATAATAGATTTATTATCCAGCAATACTCCCTGTAATCGTCCATATGGACAAGCAATGATACAAACTTGTTCTCTGAACCAAGTAAACACAAAATAGAATACAGAAGTAAAAATCAGCAAACTGATTAGCGTACTAATGTTTGCCATAGGACCTTCTTCTACTAAGGCTAAAACCTCATCACTTCCAATAATATAGGATAGAAAAACATTGGCTATTATGAAAGAAATCAAGAAAAAGATAAACCATTTCAACAATCGCTTTCTGATTTTTTCAGCATTCCATTTTTGTTTTTTTAGTCGCATTTGAGCTCCTCTATCCCCGTCGATCCAAAATTCGATGCGTCTAAAAACCATCTCCATAAAAATAGTTTGTGGACAAATCCAACCACAGAATATACGACCAAAGGATACGGTAAAGAGTGTTACAAAAACAACGCCAATTATCATTGAAATTACAACTAGATAAAAATCTTGAGGCCAAAAAGGAAATCCAAAAATATTGAATTTTCTATCGATCACATTAAATAACAAGAACTGATTCCCATTTATTTTAATAAAGGGAGCTATAATTAGAAAAATGATTAATAAGTAACTAACGATTTTTCTTTTGTCGTAGTAACGTCCAGATGGTTTTTTAGGAAACATCCAAACCCTTTTTCCATCTTCACTAATAGTTCCGATAGAATCTCTAAAACTCTCGTCAGGTAATTTTGCCATTTTAAAACTTTGTTTTTTAAAATTAGGCTGAGAAAAATCATTTTCTCAGCCTAATTTATTTTGTTAGCTTATTTTGTATATCACAGTTATTCTGCAACAACTTCCTCTACTTCCGCGGCTTCATTGTCGCCCGCTGCTTCCGTATCCGTTGCTACACTCTCATCTACCCAGATATCTCCTTCTGCAGCTTTCGCATCAGCAGGATTTGTACCTTGTAATGTAATGATATAACTTGCAATTTTCTGAATGTCTGATGGTTTAATAATAGCTTTCCATGCTACCATTCCTTTTCCATCACGTCCACCTTCCATAATTGTGTTGAAAATGTTCTTCATTCCTCCCCCTAGAATCCAGTGATCATCAGTAAGGTTTGGTCCGATTCCTCCTCCACCATCTGCACGGTGACAAGCAACACAATTTGTTTCAAATAAAGTTTTACCTCCAGCCAAAACCGCTGGATCATCAGAAAACTCCACTTGATCTGCCGTCAACATATCTGGAGCTGTCTTTTTATATTCTTCAACAGCTGCTTTTGCTGCAATCATTTCTTTTTCAAATTCAACGACTTGGTTATCTCCATCAAATACATGAAATCTTAGTATGTATACCACAGAGAAAATGATTGTAACATAGAATAATCCAACCCACCAAGGTGGTAATTCATTATCCAACTCTTTAATACCATCATAATCATGTTCTAACAATAACTCGCCTTCCTGCTCAATAGATTTTGAACGAGTCAATTTAGCCATAATTTTCTTGATTGCAGGTGATTGTCCTAAAGGTAACTTTTCAAGTCGTTCCTTTTCAGCGCGTTCTTCATCTGTCATCAAGCGATCCATTATTTTGTTTGTAGCCGCAGCTACAATTTCTACTGCAATCAAAGCAAATAAGAATAATCCTAAAAGTATTAAAACAATGGGATGTTCTATAAATGCGGGTTTATCTCCAGAGTCAATAAGCAGCTCTAACGCGAAGTAGAATATAACGAAGAGCAATGGCACTCTGACATAAACTGGGAAAAATCTTTTCATAACTTATCTAAATTTGAATCTTTATTCGGCTTTTCTTCATCCATAAATGGCATGTTACTCAATTCGGTAATTCTCTCTTTTTTGTAAGTAAAT